>JBDSIM010000001.1:0-12728 GCA_039917935.1 Cyclobacteriaceae bacterium
TTTCATTGGAGATGGCTAGTGTTCAATTGGTTAATAGGATGATTTCCGCAGAAGCAGAGCTTGAAGGAGAAAAGATCAGGAAGGGAAATCTTGCTGATCATGAATGGACGCAACTGGTTCATAAAACAAGCAGGCTCTCTTCCGCACCAATATTTATCGATGACACCCCAGCGCTTTCTATTCTTGAGTTGCGTGCCAAGTGCCGGAGACTCAAGGCAGAGCACAATGTTCAATTGATCATCATCGATTATTTACAATTGATGCGGGGTGAACAGGCAGGAAACCGTGAACAGGAGATAGCTTCCATTTCACGCGCATTAAAAGGAATTGCGAAAGAACTCACGGTACCTGTGGTTGCATTATCACAGTTAAGCCGTGGTGTTGAAACACGGGGAGGAGATAAACGGCCTCAATTATCTGACCTTCGCGAATCCGGATCTATTGAGCAGGACGCTGACATTGTAATGTTTTTATACCGCCCCGAATATTATAAAATTACGGTGGACGAAGAAGGTATGCCCACCCAGGGTATGGGTGAAGTAATCATTGCAAAACACAGAAACGGATCTACAGGCACCGCCAAACTTAAATTCATCGGTAAGTTCACAAAGTTTGCAGACTTTGACGCACCCACCTCTCATGATAATCCATTCTCCGGAATGATCACCCGTGAAAGCAGACTGAATACCTTTAACAAGCTGGACGAACCACCCTTGCCGCCCTTGAGGAATGATGATGAAACTCCCTTTTAAATAACTTGACATCCCGATAGGATCAGGAGGATATTTTCACCCCGCCCCGGATGTAAGAAGCCTGTAATTAAGCGGGCTTTATTTCGTGGTATTATCCCACAATTTTTCGTATATTATTAAGTACCGGGCCATTTGTTTGCGCCATGATTATTTGGCTTTTCTGATACATTTTCTTCATTAAGTTTCTTTCTGCTTCCTCTATAATTATGGACCCCCTTCATCTGGCATGATGATACCTCACCCTGTGCCGAAGTTGATAACCTGAATTTACGCAAATAGTCAATCTCAGCGTGCTTCAGATCAATTGCGTGAAGTAATAAATCCCCAATCAAACTGATGACACAAGTTAATGTCTAGAACATCAATTCATCATAAGCCGACCTGAGTTCGCGTTGGGCTTTGGTATCATTAAGTTTTGCGGCCAATGAAATCCCATTTTCATAAACTGTTTTGGCATTTTCTATTTCCCCTAAATCTACATAAAGTTTAGCGGCGTGGTAGTAAGTGGGTAGATAGGCGGGATGGGTTTTAAGAAGCTTTTGAAAAAGGTCACGTGAGGTGGATGGGTCATGCTTTAGATATTCCAGGGCCAAAGCGTACAGGTTGAACGGGTCGCCCGGGTCATCATCATAGAATTCATGCAGTAGTTTGAGTCTGTCTGTTGCCATTAAAGGAGAAGAAGATACATTTACTCAGGTAAAATGATGCCAAATGGTAAAATTTTCCGCGATTAGGCTGTGGACTTTTAGATTTTTGTATCTTGAGCCCTGTTTAAAAATACTCCCCATTGAACTCATTGAATTAGAACGAGATGAAGATATTAGTTTGCATCACACACGTTCCGGATACCACATCCAAGATTAATTTTAAAGATAACAATACCAGGTTTGAAAATTCGGGCGTACAGTTTATTATTGGTCCGTACGACGACTATGCGCTTGCCCGCGCCATAGAACTAAAGGAAACTGCGGGAGCAACGGTTACCGTTTTAAATGTAGGTCTTACGGATACCGAACCGACTATCCGCAAGGCATTGGCGATTGGGGCCGATAATGCCGTTCGGGTGAACGCTGAACCAGCTGATTCTTTTTTTGTAGCTGCACAGATTGCGGAGGAGGCGAAAACCGGTGGATATGATCTTATCCTCATGGGTCGTGAATCCATTGACTATAACAGTGGGGTGGTGCATTCGATTGTCGGTGAGATGTTAGGTATTCCTTCTGTTTCACCAGTTATGAAACTGGATATTGAGGGGAATAAGGCGAAGCTAACCCGCGAGATCGAAGGTGGTAAAGAGTTTGTTGAAGTAACCCTTCCCTTCGTAGCAGGCTGCCAGGAACCCATAGCGGAATGGAAGATTCCAAACATGCGCGGAATTATGTCGGCGAGAACGAAACCGTTGAAAGTAGTAGAGCCAAAAAATATTGATAGTGGAGTGAAATTACAGAAGTTTGAGTTGCCCCCTCCAAAAGGTGCAGTAAAGATGATTGCAGCAGACAATGTTGCACAGCTTATTACATTGTTAAAAACCGAAGCAAAAGTATTATAGTATAACCTCCAAGTCAACAAAATAATCGGACAGGTATGGCAATTTTAGTTTTTGTTGAAAGTGCAGAGGGAAAGATAAAAAAAACCTCGCTTGAAGCAGTGGCTTATGCACATGGCATGGGTGGAAACGTTACAGCGATAGCGCTGGGTTCGGTGGATAAGCCTGAGCTTGAAAATATTGGGAAATTTGGCGCTCAAAAAGTTTTGCACGACGCGGATGACAAATTAAATCAAGGGGCTGTTCAGGCCTATGCAAGTGTGCTTGCTCAGGCCATGGAAGACGAGCAGGCCGATATATTGGTATTGGCAAATTCGTCTCTTGGTACTCCGGTGGCGGCGCGTGTAGCCGCCAGGATAGGTGCGAGTCTGGCTACCAATGTGATCAGTTTGCCCGATACCACGTCAGGTTTTGTCGTTAAAAAAAGTATTTATACCGGAAAAGCTTTTTCATATTTATCGCTTCATCATCAGAAGAAAGTAATTGCTATTCGGAAGAATGCAGCTGAATTGAAAGAAATGGGTGGGGCTGCAGAGATTACTCCATACAAAGGCCAATATAAGGAAGCTGATTTTTCAGTGAAAGTAACCTCGTCAGAAAAGGCAACCGGTGAGGTTTTGCTACCGGAGGCAAATATTGTAGTATCCGGCGGCAGGGGAATGAAGGGGCCGGAACACTGGCACATGCTTGAGGCCTTGGCCAAGAGTTTGCATGCTGCTACCGGTTGCAGCAAACCTGTGTCGGATATGGGTTGGAGACCCCATCATGAACACGTGGGTCAGACCGGTGTCAAAGTAGCTCCTCAATTATATATCGCTGTCGGTATTTCGGGGGCGATACAACATCTGGCTGGCGTAAATTCATCGAAGTGTATTGTTGTCATTAATAAAGACGCCGAAGCACCATTTTTTAAGGCAGCAGACTATGGTATAGTTGGTGATGCATTTGAAATTATTCCTAAATTGACCGAAGCCATCAAAGCAGCGAAGTAAGTGAAGAAGATTAAGTTAGAAATATTAGGCCTCTCTTCCAGTCAATCTCAAACAGGTTCCTTTGCCCTGGTATTGGGTGAAACCGATGGAAACAGAAGACTGCCCATTATCATCGGTATGTTTGAGGCGCAGGCGATTGCGATCGAAATAGAAAAAATTATTCCCAACAGACCGATGACGCATGATTTGTTTAAATCATTTGCGAATAACTTTCATTTTACGGTGGAGGAAATTGTTATATCGGACCTTAAGGAGGGTGTCTTCTTTGCTAAAATAGTTTGCTCCGATGGTTTAAAGAAATCGGAGATCGATGCCAGGCCTTCCGATGCCATCGCGATCGGCTTGCGATTCGATTCACCGATCTTTACTTATGAAACTATATTAGCGGAAGCTGGCATTGTTCTCACCGATGAGGCAGAAGAAGAAAAGGCAGAACCAAAAGCGGAGGCCAAAGTGAAAACTAAAAAAGAAAGTGTTCGCAAGGATGATTTTAAAAATTATTCGGTCGAAAAATTAAATGACCTTTTAAAAGACGCCATCGACAAAGAAGATTATGAGCGCGCTGCCAAAATCCGGGATGAACTGGGGAAGCGGAATTAATTTAAAATTTGAGGGTTGAAGTTGAAAATTCAGCCGACTCTTCCTGGAGTTAAAATCGTAGGTTGAGTGTTGACTATGCTTACCGGAAAATTAAACTTTTTGCCTCCAGCCTGCTTTTTACTTTTTGCTTTAAGCTTGTAATATGGATTACCTGAGGGGAGTAGTTGGTATTGCCATTTTGATCGGAATCGCTTTCCTTTTATCCGGATATAAAAAAAACATCGACTGGAAATTAGTAGTGATAGGGCTTCTTCTGCAGATCCTTATTGCAGTCTGTGTTCTCAAAATTCCGATTGTGAGAAGTGGATTTGATTATCTGGGCAGTGGTGTGGTGAGGTTTCTGGGATTTGCCTCGTATGGAGCCCAGTTTCTATTTGGAGATCTGGCCAAAAATAGTCTGGCTGTAAAGGCTAATCACAATCTTGGGTTTTTATTTGCATTTCAGGCGTTGCCAACGGTGATATTTTTTTCCGCGGTCACTTCCGGACTATACTACCTGGGGATTTTGCAAAAGATCGTTTATGGTTTTGCCTGGATCATGGCCAAAAGTATGCGCCTTTCAGGGGCCGAAAGTTTATCCGCTGCCGCAAATATTTTTCTTGGCCAAACGGAGGCGCCGCTCCTTATCAAACCATTTATTGGCAAAATGACTTCTTCAGAATTGAATTGCCTGATGACAGGAGGAATGGCAACGATTGCCGGCAGCGTGATGGGCGCCTATATTACTTTTCTTGGTGGCACTGACCCTGAACAACTTGCCAGGTTCGCCACGTATCTTTTATGTGCCTCTATTATGAATGCGCCTGCTGCCATTGTTATGGCGAAAATTTTTCTTCCCGAAATGGAACCTGAAAAGATCGACCGGAACCTCACGGTGAATAAGGAAACCATCGGCGTTAATATTGTTGATGCCCTGGCCACGGGCGCGGCAGACGGATTAAAACTCGCGCTGAACATCGCCGCGATGCTATTGGCTTTCATTGCCGTCATTGCTGCCCTGAATTGGATTTTAATGGAAGGTATCGGATCGTGGACTGGGCTAAATGAATGGGTAAGGATATCCACGAACAATACTTTTAACGGTTTTTCTCTGGAGTATATTTTTGGTCAGATATTCAGGATTATCGCTTTCGCAATGGGAGTCGATTGGGCTGAAACGCTTCAGGTTGGCAGTCTGCTCGGTCAGAAAATGGTGATCAATGAATTCATCGCCTATAGTAGCCTGGCGGAAATGAAATCGGCCGGAATGCTCAGTGATAAATCCATTATCATATCCACTTATGCTTTGTGCGGTTTTGCTAACTTCAGTTCTATTGCCATACAGATCGGCGGTATCGGCGGGATGGCACCAAACCGCCAGGGTGACCTATCCAGATTGGGAGTAAAGGCGTTGCTGGCTGCCTCTCTTGCTACTATGATGTCGGGAACCATCGCAGGCGCATTATTGGGGTAACCGAACCGCATCTCTACAAACTTTTTTATTTTAACTAATATGACCCGCGACGAGGAAAGGATTATTCATCATTTGTCCCAGTTTGTTTCCGACCATAAAAAGACCTTTGTGGACAAAGTTTTAAACCAACGGACACGTTATGTTACGGTGGTGCTTGAAAATATTTATCAATCGCAAAATGCCAGCGCAGCCGTCAGGACCAGTGAGTGCATGGGTTTGCAGGACGTTCATATTATTGAAAATACGGCGGATTATCACCTGAATATCCGCGTGTTAAAAGGGTCATACAAGTGGATAAACATGGAAAGATACCGGGCAAAAAGTATCAACAACACGGAAATCTGTTTTCGTGAATTGCGAAAGAGGGGTTACAGGATCCTGGTGGCCGATCCTTCCGCGGATGGTTTGTCTATTGATGACCTGGATGTTTCCACCGGAAAGATGGCGCTGGTTTTCGGTAACGAGCTGAATGGAGCATCCCCGTATAGCCTTCAGGAGTCAGATGGAAAAATCAGAATCCCCATGTACGGTTTTACCGAAAGCCTTAACATTTCAGTGAGTGTAGCCATTTGTTTAAATACTGTTTTAGGCAAGCTCAGGAAATCAGAAACAGAGATCGGTTTATCACTGGAAGAAAAAGAAAATATTAAACTGGCATGGTATCGAAAAATTGTAAAGCGATCGGATGTTTTGGAGCGCGAGTTTCTCCGGATAAATGAGTAACTTACTGCGCTTTATGGGAGTACATTTTTTATGCGTTGGGTGAAGCGATTTGTCATATCCGTAGTTTTGATGTTGTTGATCATCATCTGTGTTTGCAATGTCTGGATTGTGACAAGTACAGAAGGAAAAGTTTTTTCGGATATTAATTTACTTCCCGATCATCAAGTCGGACTTGTATTAGGGACCAGTCATCGCTCCGTAGGCGGAGGTCCGAATCCGTTCTTTCACAACCGCATCGAAACGGCGGCCGCCTTGTATTCCCTGGGTAAAATTGATCATTTCATTCTCAGTGGTGATAACAGCACTGTTTTTTATAATGAACCGCTAGAAATGCAAAAGGCACTGATTAAAAAGGGCGTTCCGGCATCTGCCATTACCCTCGATTACGCCGGCCTGCGTACCCTGGACTCCATTGTCAGAAGTAAAAAAATATTTGGCCAAAACAAGATCACCATTATTACGCAACCTTTTCACAGTTACAGAGCACTCTTTATTAGCCGGTATTATGAAATGGATGCTGTTGCCATGGTGGCCGAAGAGCCTGAGCTTGACCGTACTTTTAAAGTACGCTTAAGAGAATACCTGGCCCGCACCAAAGCGGTACTGGATCTATACATTTTTAAAACGGATCCTCGTTTTATGGGCGATAAAGAAAAAATTAATATTACATCCTGATGCAACCTGAATGGGCATTCTTTGTTTAATGAGTAATCTTCAAATAATATAATCCTGTGTATATCCTTTTTGGTAGATTTTTAAGCCTGATCCGATCCAGCTTTTTCCTGTTACTTTTTTTGGAGTCTTTTGTTGCCGTAGGACAAACGGTAGTAAAAGGCAAAGTAACCGATGCGCAATCAGGTGATCCCATTCCTTTTGCCAATATTATTTTTAAGGGAACTTCCATTGGTACCACAACTGATTTCGATGGCAATTTTTCCCTTAGGCCAACCACATCGGTGGATTCGCTCGTGGTTTCATACATTGGCTACACGACCCGAACAAAAAAAGTGGCAGAGGGAGTTACCCAGGTGCTGAATTTTCAGTTAGAAGAGGTGACTACCTCGCTTAAGGAAATTGTTTTTCTGGCAGGTGAAAATCCCGCATTCGAAATTCTTCGCAACGTTGTCAGAAATAAAATTGATAATGACAAACGCAAGCTCACTGCCTATGAGTATGATTCCTATACCAAAATAGAAGTTGATGTAGACAACATGACTGATAAATTCCGGAAAAGGAAGGTCATAAAAAAAATCACACAGGTATTAGATAGTGTCGAAAGGATCGCTGGAGAAGACGGCAATCCGATTCTGCCAATATTTATTTCGGAAAGTGTTTCAAAGTTTTATTATAGAACCGACCCACAGCTGAAACTCGAAAATATCCTGAAATCAAAAATTAATGGAATTGGTATTCAGGACGGAACTTTGGTTACCCAATTTGTAGGCTCCTCTTTTCAGGAGTATAATTTCTATCAGAATTGGCTCAATATTGTTAGCAAAGACTTTGTTTCTCCCATCGCGGATGGCTGGAGACTGTATTACAACTATGATCTCACCGATAGCGTTTACATAGGGGACTATTTCTGTTACCGGCTGGATTTTTCACCCAAAAGTCCACAAGACCTTGCCTTTAGCGGAACCATCTGGATAACCAAAGATCAATGGGCTGTAAAGCAGGTCGATGCCAGCGTGGGAAAGCAGGCGAATCTAAACTTTATCGAAAAAATCAGGATCCAGCAAGAACTTGAACCATCTTCAGAGGGCGCGTGGATACCCGTTAAAAACCGCGTATTAATTGATGTCAGTGAGCTGAGCAAGTTTTCTGCAGGCATGCTCGCTAAGTTTTATACGTCTAATAAAAATATGATCGTCAACAAGCCGAAACCTGTTTCCTTTTATGAAAGGGAAATTCTGATGGAAGAGGATGCGCGCCAATTTGAGAATGAAGCATACTGGGATACGCTCCGGCACGAGCCACTATCCGAAACGGAAAAAAACGTGTATATGATGATCGATACACTCCAGAATATTCCTGTTGTGAAAACATACACTGACCTGATAAAGATTGTTGTAAATGGTTATTACTCAGCAAGGAAAATTAACATTGGTCCCTACATTTACCTTTTGGCGTACAATAATATTGAAGGCATGAGACTGCAACCAGGGTTCAAGACAAACTATGACTTCAGTAAAAAGTGGGTTCTGGGCGGTAGCCTCGGATATGGCTTTGACGACGAAAAATTAAAATACACGGCATTTGTTCAAAAGATACTTTCCCGTGAACGGTGGACGACCAGTACCCTTAGCGTTAGGAGCGACATTGGCCGGGTAGGCATTGACGATGAAAGCCTGGCTGATAATTATTTATTTCTGGCCGCTCAACGGTTCGGTGTTTTTCGAAGGGGATACTATTTTAATGAATCACGTTTTAATTTCCAACGCGATTTATTGCGGGGCCTCACGCAGCGTGTAGCGTTCCGGTATAGTACATTCAGACCTGTTTTTGATTTTCGATCCTTGCGTCCGGAGAATGAAAATGATACTTTATCAAGTTATGAAAATGCGGAAGTAATCCTGGAAACGAGATTTGCCCGGGATGAACTTTTTATCATTAATGACAATGAACGATTCAGCCTGGGTACTTCAAAATGGCCGGTGATCACATTGCGTTACACGCATGGTTTCAAGGGTATTGGTGGCAGTGATTTTGAATACGACAAGCTCAGGCTTTCCGTACTGAAAAGAATCCGGTCTGGACCCATGGGAGTAGGGTACCTGACACTTACCGGTGAGTATGTTTTTAACAATTTGCCTTATCCTTTGCTCTCCCTTCATTTAGGCAATCAAACACCATTCTTCGCGCACGTCACTTACAACCTCATGGATTACGGGGAGTTCATCAGTGACCGGTATGCATCCCTGCACTATAGTCATCATTTTGAAGGTCTGTTGCTGAACAGAATCCCGTTAATGAGAAAGCTCAAGTGGCGATTGGTCGGCACCTCCAATATAATTCTGGGCGGTATGAGTGAGTCAAATAAAGCCCTGATAGCGGATAAACCCGATGAGGATGGAACGACGGTGGGCTTCCTTTCCCGTGGAGAGCCTTATATTGAAATGGGCTATGGAGTAGAAAATATCTTCAAGTTTTTCAGGGTCGATTTCATTCACCGTCTCACTTATCTGGATAGAACGCAAAACGCCGATGTCAGAAAATTCGGAGTGCTTTTTAGTTTTCAGTTCACCCTTTGACGTTGAAAGCAGGATGCACGGCTTAGAGACCTGCATTATGCTTTTTTCAATTTTTGCTTTGCGCTTTCAGCTTTTTCCTTTCAGCTTCTTTCCCCATCTTTGTGCCCCTGATTTGTGCAATAAAATAAGCAGATGAATTTAAAAATATCTTTTCCTGATGGAAGCATCCGTGAGTTTCCAAAGGGCGTAATGGGTGCTGATATTGCCCTGAGCATCAGCGAGGGTCTTGCCAGGAACGCGCTCGCCATTGAGGTGAATGGTGAAGTCACCGAACTATCGCGACCCATTCATACGGATGTATCTATTAAAATTTTAACCTGGAACGATCTAAAGGGGAAAAATACTTTCTGGCATTCTTCAGCTCACTTACTGGCAGAGGCGCTTGAAAGCCTTTACCCCGGAGTGAAGTTTGGGATAGGGCCAGCTATTGAAAGCGGGTTTTATTACGATGTGGATCTTGGAGACAGAACTTTCGGCGAAACAGACCTTTCGGCTCTCGAAGCGAAAATGAAGGAGCTTGCCAAAAAGGACAGCACCTTCGAAAGAAAAGAAGTGAGCAAATCCGAAGCGCTGGATTATTTTAACCGTAAAGACGACCCTTATAAGATAGAACTTATAACAGACCTACAGGACGGAACCATCACCTTTTACCAACAGGGGAATTTTGTTGACCTCTGCCGGGGGCCACACCTTCCGAACACCGGTTTCATCAAGGCGGTAAAATTACTCAACGTAGCCGGGGCATACTGGCGGGGCAATGAAAAAAACAAGATGCTTACCCGGATTTACGGGATCACTTTCCCCAAACAAAAAGAGCTTGACGAGTATCTTCGTGTTTTAGAAGAGGCGAAGAAACGCGACCACCGGAAGTTGGGGAAGGAATTAGAACTTTTTGCCTTTTCAGAGAAAGTGGGAATGGGTTTGCCATTGTGGCTTCCAAAAGGAACTATTCTCCGGGAACGACTCGAGCAATTTCTCAGAAAGGCACAGGTAAAGGCGGGCTATGATCCGGTCGTAACTCCGCACATTGGAAGTAAAGCACTGTATGTTACTTCGGGCCATTGGGAGAAATACGGCAAAGATTCTTTCCAGCCCATTCACACCCCTGATGAGGGCGAAGAATTTCTTTTAAAGCCCATGAATTGCCCCCACCATTGCGAAATTTATAAAGTGAAACCGAGATCTTATAGGGATCTGCCGGTGAGGTTAGCTGAATTTGGAACGGTCTACCGTTACGAGCAAAGTGGAGAACTTCACGGCCTGACCCGGGTGCGTGGGTTCACGCAGGATGACGCCCATATTTTTTGCCGGCCTGACCAGGTAAAAAGCGAGTTTATCAAAGTTATCGACCTGGTACTGCATGTGTTTCGCTCTTTGGGATTTGAAAATTTTACTGCCCAGGTATCCTTACGGGATACAAACAACAAGCAGAAATATATTGGGGAAGACCATTTATGGGAACGTGCAGAACGCGAAATCCAGGAGGCGGCCGATGAAAGGTCTCTCGTTACGGTAGCAGTAAGGGGAGAAGCGGCTTTTTATGGGCCAAAATTGGATTTTATGGTTCGGGATGCACTGGGTCGAAGTTGGCAATTGGGCACTATTCAGGTGGATTATCAATTACCGGAACGGTTTGAATTGGAATACATGGGCTCAGACAATCAAAAACACCGACCTGTTATGATTCACCGGGCGCCCTTTGGATCACTGGAACGATTTGTAGCGGTATTGATTGAACATTGTGCTGGAAATTTTCCCTTGTGGCTGGCGCCGGATCAGATTTCGGTTTTACCCATCTCAGAGCGCTTTAATGATTACGCCACCATGGTGTTTGAAAGATTAAAAAGTGAAGATATCAGGGGAATCCTCGATGATCGGGATGAAAAAATCGGAAGGAAGATCAGGGACGCGGAAACGAAAAAAATTCCTTTTATGCTGATTGTAGGTGAACGAGAAGTCGCTGAGAATCTGGTTTCCGTTCGAAAACATGGTCAGGGTGATCAGGGGAGCGTTTCCCTGGATGAATTTGTCTTGAAGTTTAAACAAGAATGTGCCGCGCCATAAATGCTTGCAACAATTTGATGCTCAAGACATTCAACCGCGCCGGATTATCATTTTCAAAAGTTTGCCGCTTTCATGCCAGACCGTTTTGAAAGATTAAAAATATAGCGATATTTGCACCCTGTTTTTTTGTTGTATTTAAATAGACGCGTATCAATACTAGTAGCAGCAGACCGAGTTTCAATAGACCCTTCAGAAGAGGGCCTCAAAGACCAGAAGAACCTTACAAAGTGAATGAGCGGATCACAGCTCAGCGGGTAAGGGTTGTTGGTGAAAACATTAAATCGGATGTGTATCCCATCCAGCAGGCTATTAAGCTCGCGCAGGAACAAGGATTAGACCTGGTGGAAATTTCCCCGAGTGCTGATCCTCCGGTTTGCAAGGTGGTTGATTACTCCAAGTTCAAGTACGAACAGAAGAAAAAACAGAAGGAAATTAAAGCCAAAACCCAAAAGGTTATTATTAAGGAAATCAGGTTTGGCCCTAATACTGAGGAGCATGATTTTAATTTTAAAGTAAAGCACGCTTCGACTTTTTTGCAGGAGGGTTTTAAAGTGAAATCTACGGTGACTTTCTTTGGAAGGTCAATTGTTTACAAAGAAAGGGGAGAGATCCTTTTATTGAAATTTGCCCAGGCATTAGAAGAGTTGGGAAAAGTAGAGGCCATGCCCAAGCTTGAAGGTAAGAGAATGAGCATGCTGATGATGCCTAAAGTAGGAAAAAAATAAGTTGACATAATTTCTATACAATGCCTAAGTTAAAAACAAAGTCGGGCGCTAAGAAGCGATTCAAAGTTACCGGCACAGGAAAGATTATGCATAAGCATGCGTTCAAAAATCATATCCTCACGAAAAAGGAAACCAAGCAAAAGAGGAGACTCGGCAATAAAGGTTTGGTGAAAAAATCAGATATGAATAATGTAAAAGCGATGCTTATACTTTAGTTGGTTTAAATGTTTAACCCGGTTTTTGGCCTCTAAGAATCCCCGAAGGGTGATCGCCAACGATCAAAAAATGAAAAGAAATGCCTAGATCAGTAAACAGTGTAGCCTCCAGGGCTAAGCGCAAGAGAATCATGAAGTTGGCCAGAGGTTTTTTTGGCCGTAAGAAGAATGTATGGACCGTAGCTAAAAACGCCATCGAAAAAGGATTGGTATATGCTTACAGGGACAGAAAACAAAAGAAAAGAGAATTTCGTGGCATATGGATCCAAAGGATTAATGCAGGGGTACGGGAGTATGGTTTATCGTATTCTGAATTTATCGGAAAACTAAAAAAATCCGGGATTGACCTTAACAGGAAGGTTTTGGCAGATCTGGCCATGAATCATCCGGCTGCATTCAAAGCGGTG
>JBDSIM010000002.1:0-4045 GCA_039917935.1 Cyclobacteriaceae bacterium
CCGCGCGGAGTCCTGCGCCTCCGGAGCCAATTACCAATACATCATGCTGGTGTATTTCGTATTTATCCATCTAAAATATTCTGTAATCAGTCCAGATTCCCATTGATACCAGTCTCACATAAATGTCAGCGAAGGCGACACTAAACAAACTAAACCAGGCCCAATTCATGTGCCTTGCGTTCAGACAACTGGCACAATTATAGATCTTCCTTTGTACCGGGGCATTAGAAAGCCGATCTTTAAATCCACCAACCATGTGCCTGAAACTGTGACAGCTGAAGGTATAAATTCCCAGTAAAACAGCATTTGCTGTCAGCACGATTGTTCCAACACCGATTCCGAAGGTTTCTCCTTCCGAAAACTCATTCGTGAACCACATGGCTTTCCAGGCATCGTGCAACAGAACAAAAACGAAAAATATGGCGAGATACATAAAATAGCGGTGAACATTCTGCAAAATAAGCGGGAATGAATTTTCACCTAAATAAGTTTTGCGTGGTTCACCCACCGCGCATGCCGGTGGATCAGCCCAGAAAGATTTATAGTACGCTCCCCTGTAGTAATAACAGGTAAATCTGAATCCGCCCGGAGCCCACAAAATAAGGAGTGCAGGTGAAAACGGAAGAGCCAACGGCCACCATACAGGTTTTGGTCCGAACCACGCATGCGGAGTATCACCAAACAATTCCGGCGAATAAAAAGGGGAGAGGTAAGCACCTGCCGCATAATGTTCACCTTGAAAGGCTGCCCATGTTGCATATATGATGAAAGCAGAAAGTACAATAAAGATTACAAGCGGACGAATCCACCATAAATCTATTCGCGCGGTAACGCCTAAACCAGTTTGCATAGCAGGGGCCGAATTTGTCGTTGATTATACTAAAATAAAATGGAATAAACCACGGATTAATTTTCAGTTTTTAATCCGGATGCTGTCATTTAAATTTTTCGTCATATTGGAGCCGAAAAATCTGCAGGAAAACCTTACAGGTTAAGCACATTCTCTGTACTATTGGATCAAACATCTTTCCAATGAATGTTTCTCGAAAGCCCATTATTATTTACGGATCCTATGGATATACGGGAAAGTTAATCGCTCAGGAATGTAAAACCAAAATGCTTAGCGTGATCCTCTCTGGCAGAAATCACCAGGCTCTGCAATTACAAAGTAAAGAAACCGGATATCCATTCGAAGTTGTGGAGCTGTCGGATTCACATGCCTTAAAAGCCCTCCTTCAAAAAGGGGCGGTCGTCATCCATTGCGCCGGCCCCTTCCAATCTACAGCCTCAAAGATGGCAGACATGTGCCTGGAGACAGGTACCCACTATACCGATATTACCGGGGAGTATCAGGTATTCGAAAAGTTGGCGACGTACGATCGGAAAGCTAAAGAGGCAGGCATTACCATTATGCCTGGAACTGGTTTTGACGTTGTGCCTTCCGATTGTCTGGCGGTCCATTTAAAAAATCAACTGCCCTCAGCCACCCATTTACAGCTGGCGTTTAAAATGTCATCAGGAGGATTATCCCGAGGCACGGCGAATACTATGGTCGAAGGCCTTGGCCGTGGGAGTGTAATCCGTAAAGAAGGCATTCTCTTATCCATTCCATTGGGCGACAAAATAAAAGAGATTGATTTTGGCCAATTTCAAGCTACGTGTATGAACATTCCCTGGGGGGACATCTCTACCGCGTGGCATAGTACACGCATCCCAAATATTGAAGTATATATGGCCGCCAGCAAGAAAACCATAGCCACAGCAAGAATCAGCCGATACATTAATTGGCTATTGCGTTTTCGTTTTATTAAAGATTTACTCCTTGAAAAAGTGAACACTAAAATTACAGGCCCTTCGGATGAACAGAGGGCCGGCTCCCAAAGCTATTTATGGGGTCAGGTATGGGATGAACAAGGCAATTTACATACAGCTGCCATCAACACAATCAATGGTTATTCGCTTACAGCCAAAACAAGTGTCTTGATTGCTATGAGAATTCTGAACAATGAAGTAAAGAAGGGTTATCAGACGCCAGCCATGGCTTATGGTGCAGATTTGATTCTCGAAATTGACCAGACAGTCCGGAGGATTTTATGAAAATCCCGTTGAAAAAGGCACTTCTTTGTTTCGCCCACCGTTCTTTTTCTTTTTTCTAAAAGGTAATTCATTCCAATTGGCATTACTTTTTTATATTCCTGATTTCACTTCCATGCTTATGTAAAACGTCTACCCAAGTCTTTACTAAGACCTTTAAGGTTCAGACTTAAGTTCTGACAATTGCTTTTAAATTAATTATATTAACATGTTCAAATGAGACGCGCAGGTTTTACGTTTTCGATATGGTTAGTGGCAATCGCTGTTCAAGGCCAACATGCCCAGACGAGCCTTTCCCTTTCTGTTCCCAAAAATGACCGCGTCTCGGTGATCAAGACCAGCGTCCGCCTGGCAGAGTGGCATGAAAAATCTTTCTGGCGCCTTTATGATAAATATATGGTTGATGCTGTTAAGGGTTATTCTCTGACCTACAGATCTTTATCGGAGCTCGCAAAGACTGATAACACACTGGATGGCCCCGAAGCTTTTCAAAATGGAAGAAATCTGATCGATTATCGGGAGAATGAACTTGCCTTGAGAAAACAATATTATCAGGAAATAGGAGGGGCGCTGAACGGAGTGATCGCTCTTCAGTTTCTTCAAACCGAAGCCATGATGGACATGATTGAAAGTTCTGAAATTTATGGTAAAAGCACCTGGAAGAAATTCAGGTTTCACCCGCTCGCATTATCTGAAGAACAGGCTCGTGCCGCCAAGCATAATATTCTAAAATCCGCGCTTTCGCTTTCTGCCTCGGAGGAAAATTCATTTTGGCCAGTGTACGAAAGGTTTGAAGAAGAGTGCAACGCCCTTCTTGGGAACGATTACAATATCTACACATTATTTGCCAGCGATGCCGCTGACTTCACCCCAGCATTGGCGAAGCGGTTAGGACACGATTTACTTCGCGTTATGGAAAGGGAAAACAAACTCAAAGAAAAATATTTTCTTGAAATGAGCGCCACTGCCGGATCCGTAATCGCTGCACGTTTTCTTGCCTGGGAGGATTACTATTCGCTGATTTCAAAAATGCACGCATGGGCAGAAACCCCCTGAATGTTAATGCGGAAGCTTACCCAAGGCGATCCGTTCTCTTTTTTCGAGTGAATGTTCTGATATCCATTTCTATTTTATTTTAACAAAGGCCTCGACCTCCATTTTTTGTTTATTCTGGGAGTTGTATATCTTTAGGATAACGCTTCCTGATGCATCAACTCCGCTTCGCAGATTACACCGTTTTTTTTATTTACTTCATCGTTATTATCTGGTATGGCCTGTACATTTATTTTCGAAAGAAAGGCAGGCAAACGGATTCAAAGGATTTTTTCCTTGCCGAGGGATCTCTTACCTGGTGGGCTATTGGCGCCTCACTGATTGCCTCTAATATTTCAGCAGAGCATTTTATCGGTATGTCTGGTTCCGGGTTTGCCCTCGGCCTGGCGATTTCGACTTATGAATGGATGGCTGCTGCCACTTTGATAATCGTCGCCGTGTTTTTTCTGCCGGTGTATCTGAAGAACAAAATTTATACGATGCCTCAGTTTCTGGAGCAACGCTACAATGGTACGGTGAGCACGATCATGGCTGTTTTCTGGTTGCTGGTGTATGTGTTTGTCAACCTGACCTCTATTATTTATCTGGGAGCGCTCGCCATCACTGCAATATCCGGCATCAGCTTTGGCGTTTGCATTACCGGTCTGGCACTCTTTTCTATCCTGGTTACGTTGGGGGGCATGAAAGTGATTGGCTATACGGATGTTATTCAGGTCGCCGTGTTAATAATCGGTGGTTTAGTCACCACCTATCTTGCCCTCAATCTTGTCTCGCAGCACTTTGGATATGGAGACGATGTGCTGAAGGGCGCGCAACTGCTTCAGCAGAAAGCAGATTCACACTTTCACATGATCTTTGACTCTTCACACCAATATTATAAAGATCTGCCTGGCCTCAC
>JBDSIM010000003.1:0-3431 GCA_039917935.1 Cyclobacteriaceae bacterium
CGGTAAGAAATTAAAACTCAGGGTTTCCTGATGTTTCGAATGTTGCTATAGCTCACGTCTCTATCCGCACCCTGACGTTTACATTATATTCTCTCCCTCGCTCACATCTAACATGGATTGATTCAGCGGTAACAGCGGACTGTTTCTGTGCCTTCATTAGAAATAATTCACGCTTCGTCACGGCCTTTTGCGCTTTTTTCTGTATTGATAAAGTAGACTGTAGCTTAATTGGTCGACCACCGGTCCTCCTGTTTATCGGATAGAAAACGGTATTTCGATTTGTTGTCGTGAGCTGTTTACTCCATAAATGGCTCCCCTGCCTTTAAATTTTTGAAAAAATTCTATCACATCATTGGGATCATTTACACGTACCCTGTTAATAGCAACGATGGTGAAATTTTCCGGAATACCCATTTGTTTAAAAACGCTATTCTCTCGGATTCTGAAAACCTTCACACCGTATTGGGTAGACTCTAATTGTGCGCCGAGGGCGGAAGCGTCAACGATATTGCGGCGTATGATTTCTTTCGAGCCATCTCTGTTAATAAGCGTGAGTGAAGTGGTCGAAGTCTTGTTATTACGCAGGTATGTAATATTTACCTTATCTCCGGGATAGCGATAACTTAATTCTTCCTCAAAAGCACTTTGCGAATTTACCTCGACGGAATTTATTTTGATAACAATGTCCCCTGGCTTAAGGCCCGCCTGAATAGCCGGTCCTTCCCTGTCTAAAGTTTCCAGTAAGACACCCCGGTAGCTTTCTACGCGGGTATCAAGATCATATTTTTTTGCATTATCAAAATCATACTCAACCACTGTGCCACCGAAAACAGCTTTCTGTACGATACCATATTTAACGAGATCGGAAAAAACTTTCCTTGCGATATCAATAGGAATAGCAAATGCATATCCCGTATAAGAACCCGTCCTGGAGAGAATGGCGGTGTTGATACCTACCAATTCGCCTTGCTTGTTCACCAATGCTCCGCCTGAGTTTCCAGGGTTGATCGCCGCATCGGTCTGAATAAAGGATTCAATGGGGAATTTATCTTCCAGAATTCCGATCTTTCTTCCTTTGGCGCTGACAATACCGGCGGTAACGGTGGAAGCAAGAGAAAAAGGATTGCCTACAGCAATAACCCACTCTCCTACCTGCAAATCTTTTGAGCTACCCAATGTGACGGGGGGAAGATTGTTGGCGTTGATTTTAATCACTGCCAGATCAGTGGAAGGATCCGTGCCCACAAGTTCAGCAGGGTATGTTCGCTTGTTATAATTTACTTCAATACGTTCGGCGGAAGCTACCACATGGTTATTGGTCACGATATAGCCGTCTGCTGTGAAGATAACACCTGAACCACTGCTCATCTGCGTTTGCCTTCCCGCGCCTTCACCAAAGAACCAGTCCCAATTAGAATAGGATACCCCTTGGGATATGCTATGAATAAAAACTACGCTGGGCGTTGCTTTCGACGCGGCGTCACTAAAGTCAACCGCAGCTGCCGGGGCGGAGTAGGAAACACTTTTTCCAGGCATTCGAATGTCCGGAGATTCATCTTTAGCATAATTTAGATCTGTTGATAAACTGTTCTCGACGGGTACAGGGTTAAAATAGTGATGGCCTGTAAATGACCCTGCCAGACCTGCTAAAAAACCAATCAATACTATCTTAATGGTTGTTTTCATATTTGTTATTAATGGGTCCCAGGGTCATCGAGAATCGGTTTTGATTCGTATTCCCGGCGCTACACCATGGTGAACTATTGCTGATCCAGATAATCAGATGAGCGTTTGTTTTTAATTCGCCATTAATTTAGTGGTTTTTCTTATAGAACTACGGTTGTGCGATTTATTATCAATTGCGGATTTCACATTATCTTGCAGGCTATGGGATTCCGGTCTGTTTTAGCAAAACCATTTGCGGCATACATTGCTTCACAAACCAAAATCTGGTCGTCGGAGCCGGTTGCTTTTCAGCAAAAAATTTTTAAAGGTCTCATTAAAACCGGAGAAGCCACCAGCTTCGGGAAGGATCACAACTTTACCTCCATCCGCCATTATGAAGATTTCAAAAAAAATGTGCCTGTCAGAGATTATGAAGATCTGAAAAATTACATTGACCAGGTAGTGAAGGGTAAACCGGATATATTATGGAAAGGTAAACCTGCCTATTTTGCCAAAACTTCGGGAACGACTTCCGGGACGAAATACATTCCGATCACAAGCGATTCCATTCCCAATCACATTAATGGCGCGAGAAACGCCTTGTTGAGTTATGTTCATGAAACCGGAAATGCCTCTTTCCTTGACGGTGGTTTGATCTTTTTATCCGGGAGTCCTGAACTTGAAGAAAAATCGGGCATAAAAACGGGCAGGCTATCAGGAATTGTCAACCATCATGTACCAGGCTATTTACGCACGAATCAAAAACCCGGTTACGATACGAATTGTATTGTAGACTGGGAAGAAAAATTAGAAAGGATCATTGATGAGACGATCCATACAGATATGACATTGATTTCCGGGATACCGCCGTGGGCTCAGATGTATTTCGATCGCATACAATCGCGAACAGGTAAAAAGATCAAAGATGTATTTCCGAATTTTTCCCTGTTCGTGTACGGTGGAGTAAACTTCGAGCCTTACCAGGCAAAATTATATGACAGCATAGGTAAAAAAATAGATGCTATTGAAACCTATCCCGCTTCTGAAGGCTTTATCGCCTATCAGGATACCCAGCGGGAAGAAGGATTGCTATTGTTGTTGAATAGTGGAATATTTTTTGAGTTCATTCCTACGGACGATTTTTTTAAAGATAAGCCGACTCGATTGAACATCGAAGAAGTTGAACTGGGAAAAAACTACGCCGTGGTTATTAACAGCAATGCGGGACTTTGGGGTTATTCCATCGGCGACACGATCCGGTTTGTTTCTAAAAACCCATATCGCATCCTTGTCACGGGCAGGATAAAACATTTCATTTCAGCCTTTGGCGAACATGTAATAGGGGAGGAAGTGGAACTGGCGATGAAACATACGATGAATAAATTCAATTCGGTTGAATTAACCGAGTTTACAGTCGCCCCCAGGGTCAGTGCGAAAGAAGGCCTGCCCTATCACGAATGGCTTGTGGAATTTGCAAAACCTCCTCAGGACCTAGAGAACTTCGCACTCGAATTGGATAGCCAGTTGAGAACTCTAAATGTCTATTATGATGATCTGATCAGGGGAAATATTTTAAGAACCTTGCGCATAACCTCGCTACCCAGGAACAGTTTTATAGACTATATGAAATCACTGGGAAAGTTAGGAGGGCAAAACAAAGTTCCGCGTTTATCCAATGACCGCAAAATTGCGGATCAAATGCACAAATTATCCGGGATCACTTCCTGATGCCTTGCGTATAAATATTATCTTACTTTTTACAGACA
>JBDSIM010000004.1:0-21364 GCA_039917935.1 Cyclobacteriaceae bacterium
ACACATGACTAAACAAATGATGCCAAGTTTAAGATACAAGGACGGTAGTGGTTGTATTTGGCTCATCACATGGCTGAATATAGGTAAATGGCTCAAATTGCCCATAATGGATTTATTTCTCATTTTAGGAATTTTTCTTATATTCGAAGGCCTTTCCAGGGTGGAAAAGGGCGTTTTTCCTGCTGGCACTGGTTGTGCATTAAGGTGGGTACTATGGAACCTAAAAAATTTGTGTCTGTATTGCAAATGAAGGAAGTATTAAAAAAGGAGATTGGAGCCGCAAATCCGGTAAAAATAACGAAGAAAAACGGGGAGACCTCCGACGTGTATATCAGGGGCTTTGCCGATCAGCAAACCAATATTCTGTTAATTTCCAATACCCATGCAAGCATCGGATTGAAGATACTGGAAGTAAAAGATATTTTTTCATTAGAATATCCTGAAGGAACTAAAACAGTAGAAGGAAGCCGAATATTGCACGCCAAATGGTTGAAGAAAATACTTATGTTGTTTTGAAACAGACAGTTTCTAAATGACAAAGAAGGTCAGGGATTGGAGGGGGTATCAGGGCAGCCTCAAAAGATTCTTAGTCTGGGCCGGTAATCGGCTAAAATACCGATAATTGCTTTTATTGGTATTTTAGCCGATATTTGTTTTGCATTAACAGCACATTGTCATGGGAAAAAGATCGAGCATGACCAGCGTCATTACGGGGGATATCATAAACTCCAGAAAACTCAAGAATGCCGTTTGGTTAAAGAAATTAAAAAGAACGCTCGCGGAAGAAGGAAGCAGTCCCCGAACCTGGCAGATCTACCGCGGCGATAGTTTCCAGGTAGAAGTGAAGGATCCAGCGATGGTATTCTTAACCGTGCTGAGAATTAAAGCCACGTTGAAAGGCATCAAAAACCTGGACGTAAGAATGGCGATTGGTATCGGAAAAAGGGAATTCACAGCCTTCAACATTACCGAATCCAATGGTGAAGCTTTCATTCATTCCGGTGAAAAATTGGAGTCTCTGAAAAAAGAGAAACAAACCCTGGCGATAGAAAGTCCCTGGCCGGAACTGGACAAGGAAATGAATGTTTGCTTTCAACTCGCTTTGATAGCCATGGACAACTGGAGTCCCAGCTCTGCGGAACTCATTCGAATATTAGTTGACAAACCGGAAATCAGGCAAAAAGTATTGGCCAGAAAATTGAAGATATCACAATCCTCTGTCAGCGAAAGGCAAAAGCGTTCAAACTTTACAGCCATCATGGATCTGGAAAACCTGTTCAGAGAAAAAATCAACCATTTAATTGCCTGAAATGATCCTGTTATTAAAATTAATACTGGCACATCTGTTAAGCGATTTTATTCTTCAACCAGAAAGTTGGATACGGGAAAAGGAATTCAAGCAGCAACGTTCGCCGAAACTGTATTTACACGCGATGATTCACGGCGTGTTAACCATGTTACTCGTATGGGACATCACTTTCTGGCCCCCTGCCGTAGTGATTGTGGTAACCCATTATGTGATTGATCTCTCCAAAGTAAAATTTCAAAAAGCCCACACCAAAAAGCGTTGGTTTATCATTGATCAGCTGTTACATATTATTGTACTGGGAGGGGTTTGGTATTATTGGCAAAGGCCCGATTTTTCACCGGTATTTTTCCATGCCGACAGAAACGTTATTTTGTTCATCACTGCAGCCGTTTTCCTGACCAGCCCTGCGTCTCTGATCATAAAGATCCTGATCTCACAATGGACGCCTGACACAATTCCGGCATTAGGTGCCTCGCTCCCGGATGCGGGAAAATTTATCGGAATTCTCGAGCGCTTCCTGGTTTTCATTTTTGTAATCAATAACCACTGGGAGGCGGTAGGATTTTTACTGGCCGCAAAATCCGTCTTCCGTTTCGGAAATCTGAAAGAATCTTACGACCGAAAATTAACTGAATATGTACTCATTGGTACCTTGTTAAGTTTTAGCGTGGCGCTCGCCGTCGCAATCCTGGTATCCGCTATCTTGAACGATGCCATTCCGAAACTATTATCTATTGTGACCTTATGACAACGCAACAGACAAGCGCTTTCCATTCGGCCTTAAAAGTGTATGTCATCAGGCTGAAACCACGCCATGATCTGAAGCAGTCGCTTCAGAAGTTTGCCCGTGAACATGAAATCAAAGCGTCGGTGATCTTAACCTGCGTAGGAAGTCTTACAAATTACAACCTGCGCTTTGCCAATCCGAAAAACTCCAATGCGTTGTCTGGACATTTTGAGATTGTGTCTCTAACGGGAACCCTTTCAGATACGTCGTGCCATATACACCTGTCATTATCGGATAAGAACGGTGTAACCCTCGGCGGACATTTAATGGATGGTAACACCATTTATAGCACTGCCGAAATTTCCATTGGCATACTCCCGGATCTTGTGTTTGACCGTATCCTGGATACCACTTACGGATTTCATGAGCTGGAGATCAGCGCGTCCCAAAAAGAATTGTGATTTTATATTTAAATTCCAGCCTATTTTAACCCGGTATAATGTTGAAATTAGCCCTGCTCCCCCTCATGATTTTGCTGCTCTTCCATTGCAGGCAAAAACCATCAGAAATTAAAACCAGCAATCTGAAATATAAAGCCAACACAGCTTTTACGTCAGCCGAAGATCTCTCGTCACAGAGATTCAGTAACCTGAAAACCAAATATCAGCTGGATACCATTTTTCAGGGAGAACAGGATGAGTTCAAAAGAATATTATTACTGCGAAACTGGATCAGAACCGTCGTTGACATCAGCGATTTTGAAGAATCTTATCCCGACGAAGGGTATTGCGAAAATATACTTGATGCTGCCCTCACCGGCCAGGGTTTTCATTGTGGACATTATATGATCGTACAAAATGGTATCATGAATGCCTACGGATATGTAACGCGGTGCCTGGGTGCCGGGCCTGGTGTAAAAGGCGGCCCGGATGGGCATCATGGAATAAATGAGATCTGGAGTAACCAATTTCACAAGTGGTTTTTGTCGGATGCCAAGTACAACCATCATTTCGAAATGAACAACGTCCCCCTGTCCGCGCTGGAAATTCGCGACCAATATTTAAAAAACAAAGCGGCTGATGTCATTCTGGTGAAAGGTCCTGATCGCGTAAGGATCACGGAAGACGGAGTGGCCAATGCGAAGGGTGAAGTCATTCAAGTTTCCAAAGAAAGATTCGCGCAAACCTATACCTGGCTGGAATGGGAATCTGCAAACAACCGCTTTACCCAATGGCCGGAAAACAGCAGTGAGTTGTCAAATTTAAATATGTATGCGGACGAATACTTTAGAAGTAACACCTGGATTTGGGATGGGAAACCTCATTGGGCTTACAACACCAAAAATATGATCCTGGTGGATAACCGCGAAGCGATAGAGTGGACACCCAATACCATCAACACTACCATAACGACTACTGGTAATGTCGCAACTGTACAATTAACCTCGGATACCCCGAACCTGAAGGCTTATCAGATGAAGGATGAAACGGGTGCCTGGAGAAATATCTCTCCCTCTCTGGAAATTAAATTCCGATCCGGCGATGATGAACGGACATTCCGGACGGTGAACCTTGCCGGGGTAACCGGCCCGCTTCACCACGTAAAGCTTTCACAATAATGCTATATCTGCCTCGCATGCATACTAATTTGTAAACCCTTGAGCGCGGTTGGGCCATTGAATTTCTGTGCCCTCAAAAACAAAATCAAAGGGAAAAGACTATTTTTAACACCTCAAATCACTAAACCATCTCCTTCATAAATGGAAAGAAATGCCCTGAAGCAATGTTGTCTCTGTTTCGTTCTGAGTATTTTCCTGTTTCCACTAAGCGCTCAGCCACAACCTCAACACGATTTGCATTTTGATTCTCTGGCCCAAACATGGGATGAAGGACTGCCGTTGGGCAACGGAATGATGGGCGTCTTGATCTGGAGAAAAGGCCCTTCTTTAAGAATGTCCCTTGACCGTGCAGACCTTTGGGATATCAGGCCTATGAAGGGATTAGACCGCCCTGAGTTTACTTATCAGTGGATTGAAGAGCAGGTCAAAAAAAAGGAATATGACATTGTTCAAAATTATTTCGACCGTCCCTATGAAACGGAGCCCGCTCCCAGTAAAATACCTGGTGGAGCGCTCGAATTCAATATTGAAAATTTTGGAGACGTAGAATACGCGCGACTTTCTTTAAAGAACGCCACGGCGGAGGTGAAATGGAAAAACGGCGCGATCCTCCGGTCATTTATTCACGCAAATCATCCCGTCGGATGGTTTCGGATCGAAAACCTGAAAAATAATTTCCAACCAGACCTTATTGCACCTGCGTATGAGGGCGGGGCCAATTCTCCGGGCGGTTCGGTTGAAGGGGATGACCTTTCACGTTTAGGATATACGCAGGGCAAAATTACGCGCCAGGGGAATTCGATTATTTACAAGCAGGAAGGATGGGGTGGATTTTACTATGAAATCGCGCTGAACTGGAAAAAAATTGATAACACTACCGTAGAAGGCGTTTGGAGTATCGCCTCCCAATATCCCGACAAGAAATTAAACCCAACCGCCACACATACTTTGGAAATGGCCACGCAACGTGGGTACCGTGCGGATCTTGAAAGTCACCTTTCCTGGTGGAAAAAATTCTGGAGTCAATCAAGCCTTCAGATTCCTGACCCAAAAATTGAAAAACAATGGTACCTGGAGCAATATAAATTCGGGTCAGCTGCCCGGCGCGGCGCACCACCCATTTCCCTCCAGGCGGTCTGGACTGCTGACAACGGGCGTATTCCTCCCTGGAAGGGAGACTATCACCATGATCTAAATACACAACTCAGCTACTGGCCTGCCTACAGCGCCAATCACCTCGAAGAGGGCCTGGGATATTTCGATCACCTCGAGGAAAACAAATCCAACTATAAACGCTTTACAAAAAGATTTTTTCGCACGAACGGCCTGGCAGTACCTGGCGTCACTACACTTGACGGAACTGAAATGGGAGGCTGGACACAATACTCACTCTCTCCCACTGTTTCGGCCTGGCTGGCGCACAATTATTACCTCCATTGGAAATACAGCATGGACAGGGACTTTCTTCAACGTCAGGCCTACCCGTGGATCAGAGATGTGGCACTGCATCTGGAAGAAATCACAATAAAAGATAAAAATGGATTTCGTAAACTTCCGATCGGATCCAGTCCTGAGATTCATAATAATAAAATTTCAGCATGGTTTGATGAGACTACCAATTATGACCTGGCTTTAATGCGTTTTACATTTGGTGCAGCGGCTGAACTCGCAGAGGAACTTCACCTGCAAAATGAAGCGCTCCGATTTAGGCGGATCTTAACAGAGTTTCCTGACTATGCCCTTTCTCCGGATTTGGAATTACAGTTTGCACCCGGTTTACCCTATAATGAATCACACCGCCATTTCTCACACCTCATGGCTATTCACCCATTAAGTTTGTTGCGTTGGGAAGATGGAGTGAAATCACAAACCATCATCCGCAATAGCATTCAATTACTGGATAGCATTGGCCCCGACGGATGGTGCGGTTATTCCTATTCGTGGCTCGCCAGTATCAAAGCTCGCGCCAAAGATGGTGCGGGAGCCGCGAATGCCCTGCGCATTTTTGCCAACGCGTTTTGCTTAAAAAATAGTTTCCATGTTAACGGGGACCAGACAAAATCAGGTTACTCCAAATTTACTTACCGCCCGTTTACATTGGAAGGAAATTTTGCCTTCGCCGCAGGACTTCAGGAAATGTTGTTGCAAAGTTACGCCGGATTCATTGAAGTTATGCCCGCGGTTCCTTCTGAATGGAGGGATATGTCGTTTCAAAAATTAAGGGCCGAAGGCGCGTTCCTTGTGAGTGCTAAAAAATCGAATGGTCAATATGAAGAAATAAAAATAGTCGGGGAACAGGGCGGCAACACCCGCCTTAAAATGCCATTCAAAAATTGGCGGGTAGCTAGTAAAAAAGGTGTGGATGTAAAAGAGGTACCAGGCTTTCTCGAGCTATCGTTTTCCAGGGGAGGAGAGGTTGTAGTGGAAGAAACGGGAAGGGGAAAGTAGAAGGGGGGAGTTTCAAGTTTCAAGTTCCAGGTTTCAGCTTTCAGGTTGCTAGGACACAGGTTCGAAGTTTCAAATTACCTTTTAAGGTTCAAGGACGATTTACAACTTGGATCGAAATCACGGAACCCCGTAGGGGTGAAACATTTTGTAGCCCTCGGTTTCTACGGGTTCAACGGGGGGTCTAGGGCAGCCTGAAATTGTGTGAGGCGCATTAATTAGTTTTCATGAATGATTCAATTAAAAGACATTACAATTCTCAGAGGCAACCGGAGATTATTCAATAACTTCAATTTCGAGATACAACCTGGTGAACACTGGGTTGTGCAGGGTGCTAATGGATCTGGGAAAACAAGTCTTCTTCAGCTAATCTCAGGTATCCTCCATCCCACCTCAGGACAGGTAACTTATAGTTTTATTCGAGGCACCGATTGGGAAACCCTATACCATCAACGGCAGGAAAAATTGCGTTTCATTCCCACAGAATCGCTTCAGACTTTTTTAAATGGCTATGAGGGGCTATTTTATCAGCAGCGCTATTATTCGATGGATGATACGGAACTTCCAAAGGTGAGGGATGTTTTCGGTGACGATATTCATAAACTGAAATCATTCAATATATCCTCCGGGTTTAATATCCATGAGCTGCTTGACCTGGAGTTAACACGGCTATCAAATGGACAACTAAAAAAGGTTCTGATCATGAGCCACCTGACAAAGCAGGTGCCGAATTTTCTATTGCTGGATTATCCTTTTGATGGATTGGATATGAAAAGCAGGGAAGATCTCAGCGGATTTCTGACGGAAATCGCAGTAAAGATGAACATCCAGATTGTGATGGTTGACCATGATCATGCGTTACCCTCTGTGATCAACAAAAGACTCGTGCTGAACAATTATAGCATTGAGAAAATTGATATGGTAAAAGGACCTGCAGAAAAAAAACCTTTCGAAGGAATAACTCCCCCGCCCACAACCACCGTGGAAAACCAGAATGTTGTGGTAGAGATGCAAAAACTTACCATTCAATACAGCGGAAAAAAAATAATTGAAAACCTAAACTGGGTGATCAGAAAAGGAGAGCGTTGGGCGCTGACGGGGAAAAACGGGTCCGGGAAAACAACTTTGTTCAGCTTGATTTATGCTGACCACCCCATGGCGTATAGCCAAAAGGTGTTTCTATTTGGAAAACGCCGTGGAACGGGAGAGTCTATTTGGGATATCAAGAAAAGAATCAATTATCTGGGCCCGGAACAAATCCATTTTCTGAATCCCAAAGGAATTTCTGTATCAGCCCGTAATTATATCTTAACTCAAATACCTAATGAAAATCAACGACTGAATAAATTAATCGGCTTTTTCGATGCAGGAATTTATGTCGATAATCCGGTGAGGGTTTTATCATCGGGTCAACTTCAGATGATGCTCCTGATGAGTTTCTTCCTGCAGGAAAAGGAGTTGTTACTGCTCGATGAGCCCTTTCAGTTTCTCGATCCTCAAAACAAGGAAAAGGCAACCCAATACCTCAACCACTATCTTAACAAAGAAATAACCCTTGTACTCATAACCCACAACGAAAACGATGTTCAGAATTGGACCCAACTCCGGAAAAGAATTTAGGGTAAAAAAAACTACTATTGAAACCGCAAACTTTAAAATACTTCCGTATTAAATTTATTTAATGACGCAACCCACACCTGTACCGAATCTATACGTCACTATACCCCTACCCGCCAATCATTACCTTTATGCATTCCGTGGTCGACCCGGCTTTCATTCTAATAAAATACAAACCTTCCGACAAATATGCTCCGGAATCATCCGTTCCGTTCCATTTAACAACGTGGTGGCCGGGCAATTCGCTTGCCCTGCCAAATGTTTTTACTGTTTTGCCCTGAACATTCAGTACGGAAATTGTCACAGGCAATGCCTTCATTGTTGTATATTCTATACTCGCATTTCCAAATACAGGATTTGGATAAATCGTTAATTGAAGATTTTTTGTTTTTTCAGCTATACCTGTAATTGTTACCGGTTCACCCGCTACGTAGATACCATCAAAAGAGAATTCAATTCCTGTCAGAGCCTGATGTTCCGGAATAATCTCAAACCTGTCAACTGATGTCCACTCAAACTTGTTTCCATTCGGAGGATAATAAACATTTTCCCAGGCGCCCTTTTCTTCAAGATTCTTCAACGCGATTACGATACTATGCCACTGATTGTCCGCCGGGATCCCTTCCATGGTTTTTCCCATTCGCCAGGGCAGGTCGGATTCATTTCTTTTTGAATCGATAAACCGGACATCAAATTTTGCACCGGGCGAATTTCCACGGACGCTGAATTGCAGAGTGTAATCATTCTCCTTCAACAGGGAAAGGTCGAGATGGTTTTTAAAATCAAAGGATATCGCATCATATTGTCCGACACCGGTCCAGTAAATGCAATAGTTACCATTCTGGGGAGCTGACGAAGAATAAAAGTCCAGAATACCCGTTCCGGATGCACTGCGGTTTACCATTCCTTCCGCAAAATCATCTTCGTAAAGGGGAAAGCCATTCGTCAATGGCTTTTGAAAATAGGTATCCTGGGCAGGGACTGCAAAATCCAAAGCCTGAAGCAATGGTACATTGAGATCATACTCAAACACTTCCCCCGAATTTTTTTCAAAGATTCCAAATCCACCCGTGTAATCCCAGATAGTCCACGGAATGTTTTTTTCATTGAGGTAGTTGCGGACTACATTGTACCATTCTACCCGGTCTTCCCCTGGGCTGTTCGGAATATACACACCAAACTCGCCGCAGAAAACCGGGACACCTCGCTGATTTTTAAAAGCAACAGCCATATCAATTAACTGCTTCACCTTGTTAACAGTCCCGTCATTTGCATAATTTTTGATTCCGCTTTCAATCCATGATCCTTTTAATGACGCAGGGGTAGCCGGCATACTTGCTGCCTTGAAGGGAAAAGGAACTCCTGATAAGGGAACCATCGACGGATTGACCCAACTCGCCCCCTGATGGGTAAAAATAAACGGGTCATAAAAATGAAATGTATAAATGAGTTTTGTATCCGAATAAGCGCGCAGCTCCTTCAGGTTCTGATAATTATTCCAGTTTGCCGGCCCGACAACTATATAATGGCTGGTGTCCTCTGTACGGATTGCGTCAATTACCGTTTGTTGAATATCACTCCAAACCCCATCATCTATGCCGTGTGGCTCGTTAAGAATTTCATAGTATAGAAATTCCTGACGGTTTTTAAAATGTTTAGCCATTTGAGTCCAAACCTTAACCAGAACCGGACCAATGTCAGGATTTGTGTTTGCAGTGACATCGAAGGTATGGTTATCTAATATCAAATGAATTTTCAATTCCTCTGCCCAATCTACCGCTTGATCAAGAAAGTCTAAAAACAACGGATCGGGTATATAATCCGGCGACCCACTGGTCATTGCATGCAGATTAATGGGAAGCCGGATAACATCACAACCCATGCTTTTAATATTCTGGAAATCTTTTTTCGTAAACTTTGAGAATTGGATCTGCCTTGGAGCCGAGGCCTGAAACCAACCTGTCAGGTTAACACCCTTGGAAAAAGGAATTTGTCCCACGCATTCTATGGAGAGCATGAAAAAAATAATGAAGAAAAATAAATAACGGTTCATTTTTGTTTTCAGGTACGGTTGTGCAATGATATTGATGTTTTTAGTCTCGGCAATCCCAGTTCCTGATCTTCCTCTGTTTTCTAACCCTTCTAGCGTCATCTCACGTATAAATTGTCTGTTTCAATTATATTATTCGTCTATCAAGTTGACAATTGACAACAATGCAATTGACTACTCTCAGGAAAAAGATATTCACAATCGTTATAAGTCCATAATCTTTCTCGTAAGGTCAATATTGCGTGTCGTGATTATTTTGCTTTTCATACCTCTGGTGTAACCGACACGCATAAGATAACATCTGTGCGTACCATTTTCAGGCACGCAATGCAGAAGCCTAAATCGGGCCAATATCTCTAGCAACTAGTATAAGATATAAAGCAAGGCCTCTTTTCTCTAAGACAATCCCCCTTCCATATTTTGGCAAGTTAAAACTCAAAACTAACATCTTAATTTGCCACGACTAGTTCTATTTTCACTTTCTATTTTCACTTTCTGATTTCTACTTTTAGCTTTCTCTAACTTTTCCGGATAGTCTGGATGGCCCGGACCCACTCTTCCTTTTTACAAACACTGCATATTGCTGCACCGGGTTTTAGTTGCTGGGTGAAACCGCAGTTGGCACATGCGTATAATTCATCCGCGATAATTTTTTTACTTTTCAAATTAAAAAGCGCTGGCAATACAGGCAGGCCAGGTTTTACCTCATCATCTCCGTAGAAAAAGACACTAATATTTCCGGATGGCTCAAGGAAAGCATATTTGATCTGTCCCAGATGCTCTATGGATTTTAAACGCAACTCCGAAAAGAATTCATCCTGGGCCATGGCCTCTTTCTCAAACTTAAGAACGGAAAAAAAACCATTCTCAATGAGTAGTTCGGTTTTTCCCTCCAGAAGTTCCTCGAACCATTTGCTCTTACCGGTTAACCACGTAACGAATCTGTAAAAACAAATAACAACTGTAAATACAAGAATGGCGGGTAAGATTCCAACGTCATCGTAAAACATGGGATCGCCAGCAGCCGAACCCAGCGCAATAATGATCACAATTTCAAAAATAGAGAGTTGTTTTACACCCCGTTTTCCAGTGAACCGCAATGCGATGAGGAGAACAACAAACATCACAGACGTACGGAAGATCACCTCCAGGAGAAACCCAGCCGGGGAATCATTCATGAGGATGCGATCCCATTCAAAAATATCTTTCATAAAAAGTAAGGAATTCAGAAACACACATTATACCTGGCTCTAGCCGTTGTAACACGCCTTAGCACATCGCAGGATAGGTTTATGATAATAAAGATAATCAATGTTGACGAAAAGCATGGCATTGGCGGCGCCAATGTGCCAATGCCCTATACATAAGTTATTATCCGACGAAAATTAAGGCAGAAACCGGTTTCTTCTATGAAAATTTGGGATAAAAAGACAGCTAAATTGTTGGTGGTTGGCTATTGTTTCTTTTCACGATTCAGGAGAGCGCCTTGCAATTCTTCTGCAAGGTGCACAGGTCAGCTTCAAAAATTATAAGCCTATAGTTTTTTGCATAGAGCCTGATGTCTTTCATATTAACGACATTTCATCTTGAACAACTTCTTACGGGCGAATTCATCACAACCTGCTCTTTCAGGGGGAAGGTCATATTCATCGGTCCTCCTATGAACTGGATACTCCTCCCGGAGTTGCAAAAATACAATCCAACCAATCCCGCCAGTGCCGTCAAAGTAAAATTCAATTCCGGAGGAGCTTCCTGTCTATAGAAAAATTGACCATACGAAAAACCCGGCTCCGTAGGTGCCTCCTGAATTCTGGCAACAACTATTTTTTAGTCGGACATAGTGATAAACCTATCTTTTTACTTCTCCGGTTAGCATAAACCCAGAGACAGAAAGACCCGCTTTCATTAAAGCAAACCTGGTAGCCAGATTTTCGATGTTACATCGTGCGGCCGGAACTCTGTGGTGAAGATAACACTCCTCTTTCAGTTCCTGGATCAGGAAACTTCCGAATCCATTCCTGCGAAACTCCTTGTTTACTTCCATGTAAAGGTCTGCAAATGGCTTATTGTAGTGAAGCATAAAGCCCCCGGTGGCGATGACGTTGTCCTTTAACTCGAGGACAAAGTCACCTACCGGTTCCAGTTCATGCATGAAAATGGCGTCTGTCACTTTCCTGATTCGAAAACTAACATTGAGATTAGGAAGGTCTGTTCGGGCGTGGTCTTGAAATAAAACAACGTCACTGTAAATTTTGTGTGAAAATTCATAAAGCATGGACGATAAATAGAGATCATTACTCTGGCACTCAATATAGTCTGCGCTTGAAGCCTCAAGGAAAGTCGCGAAAATCTGGCGCGTTAATCTCCTGTACGGAACAATGATAAAGAATTCAAAAACCGCATCGCGGTCAGTGAGATTATTCTTCCCCTTGACTTATCCATAACCAATGGCTTTACCATCGGACATCAGCAAGTAAGAATCCGACCAATTGCGCTCATGACAAGCGTTGTATCGGATCTGAAAATTACATTCCTGAAGAAACAGTGTCCGGAAATCCTGAATATTTTCAAGCCCGGTTTTGATAACCTTGATACTCATGATGTACGGGATACATTACTTGTTTTTTAGACAGGTACAGTTTGTAGGTGAAACTAACTTAAGGGCAAAAGCCACAGGTAAGACTGCTTATAAAATAAAAGTTTAAGCTCAGGAATACGCTCCGTTAATCACCGATGACACCTAACCAAAAGGCTATGCGCTGTCTTTGCCAGGTATACGTGACGGCAACCGTATCTCCAAAAGAAATCACCGATGGATAAGAGAATTCATCCTCTTCATTTCCCCGATCCAGTTCGATTATGGGATCCCAGTGTTCACCATTGTCCTTTGAAACAGCCAGGGAAATCGGACTTCGTGAACCCCAATTCTTATTGTCTGGGTTAAAGATCAAGACCAGGGTGTTGTTGTCAAGTTTTGTAATGTCAATCCCACTGTTGGGATTGGGAAGTTTTGTGGGATAAACCGCCGACCATGTGCAGCCAAAATCTTCCGAATCGCTTCTGCAGATCACACCCGCGGAACTGCGCAATAACATGTGCACCTTGCCGGGTTCTGATTCCCACAAGGCGGGTTGTATGACCCCTTCGCCGGAAATTGAATCGCGATTAACCACCAGGAATTTTGTCGAGCTCCAGGTTTTCCCCCCATCTTCACTGCGGTCGACAAATGCATTCCAAACTTCGTTCAGTTCATTGGATGCCGGTGCAAGCCACGACCCATCCGAAACAGCAATCGGCTTATTGCGAACAGGGCCCCTTCCTCCTTTGTCACCCGCCACAAGTTCTCTGGCTTCAGACCATGTTTCCCCATTATCACCCGATTCTTTAAACCAGGTCTCCCAAAAGTCAATGGTCTTACCTACCTTAAAAAATAAAATAATCTTGCCGGAGGGATCCTGAAACAAAACAGGATTCCAATGAGCATCCTCTCTGATTTTTGCGACTTCAACTGGAGCCGACCATTTTCCGGGCTCGCCTTTTGACAACCAGATCCCCACATCATCGTGCTTTTCATGGGTCCCACCAAACCATGCCACCAGAAATTTTCCATCACCGGTCATTAACAGAGTGGATGCATGGCATTGTGCAAAAGGACGATCATCACCAAAAACAAAATCCTTTGCCAGCTTCATAACGGATGCTTCCTTTACTTTTTGATTCGGCTCTTTCGGTTTAGGATTACATCCTGCCACAAGCCATAGACACAATATTAAAATTCTGAACGGAGATAAAAACCATGGGTTCGCCATAAAATAATTCGATGCGTAAATGCTTACACCTGGATCAAGATACAGCAAAATATATTTAATAAATGTCTTTGATCACAAACATTTTCAATGATTTTCGTTGGCTGGATGGCGGGAGTATTCCGAAAAAAGATTGACTTGTCAGGGCTTTCTCATACGAAAAAGTATTATTTTAGTCTTGTAATCTGTAAAAATGTTTGTATCGAAAAATGAATTATCCGCCCGGTATGCGCAATACCCCAATGATCGTTTAGTAGAGATATTATTTGAAAAAGATCAGTACGAACCGGAGGCCGTTCAGATAGCCCATGAAGAACTTGCACAAAGAAAGGTTAATTTGCAGGAGGAGATAGACGAATATCTGGACAAGAAAGAACTGATCAGAATTCATGCAGAAAAAAATGCCCTTGTCCAATTATCCATTTTGGAAAAGCTGCTGTTCTTTTTTCTTTGGATAGCACCTTTGTTCCGCGCTTTACGAATGAATTATTCTGAGGATGGCCTGGCTCAAAAAGTGAAGCAAAGTCATTTTTTCTCCAGAATCGGATTCGGCTCTTTTATTCTTTGCGGAGTGACGTCACTCATTTTAAATCTCTCAACTTTTCATACCCTCTCGTTACTGGTATTTCTCTTTCTGCTAACCCTATACGCCGACAAAAAGCGCAATTCTCCTCACTGACTCTTATACCCTCTTTAGCGTCACCTGCTCAGGGACTCTGATGTTCGATGACAAATTTAGTTTTGGTTTCGGTGACGAGGTCGGCTTCGAGATGCTCAGAGTCTCCGCCGGCTGGCGGAGACTCTGAGCAAGGTGCCAAGGTTCGAAGACCATTTCAAACTCTGAGTGAGGAATTGACTGTTCCACACTTCCCAGGAAAAACTCTGTGAAACTCTGTGCCTTCTCCGTGTCCTTTGTGAAATTGGATTTAAAAATCTCCGGCCGCTCTCGTAGATCGGTTTACTTCTCAAACAGATATTTAGTCAAAAGCGCCTTACCTTTTTTGATAGCATCCCTCCCTGTAGACTCAATCCCATACCACCCCCTGTATCCGCCATCCTTACTAAGCCGGATCATCTTTACTGTTAGCTCATCCGTTGGCTGGTTCCGGTATGACATCCCCCCTGCATAAGGTAAAGTTTTGACCAGGTACTCATAATTGTCAAAATCAGGCCCGGGTTCTCGCCAGTCCGGATAAGTACCAAAATAAAGGTTGTCGACCGATTGCATCAGGGCGATCATCCAATCTCCATCGTTGGATACTCCCCCATGATTTTCGATTACAACTTTAACCTTGGCGGGAACAGCATACTCCAACAGCATGTTGTAAGATTCCGTAGCCCATTTCAGAGCCTCCTTTTTATCCGCATCCTTCGGAGCGCGGCAATTGGTTCGAATAGCATGACAACCCAGGTAATGGGCCGCATCAATCCATTTACGGTGATTGATATCAAATTGCTTGCGACCTTCCTGGGTATCAGCGGCTCCGTCTCCTTCATCATCCACCATGATGAGCACATTGGTTACGCCGTTGTCCTCCGCATTCTTTTTCAGCTTCCGCAGGTAACCTTCCGTCGGAACCTCCATGAGCGTGTTGACATATTCAATGCCGTTGAGTCCGAAATCCTGTTTGGCAACTTTAGCAAAATCGATGGTCTTCCATTTTCCTGCCCTGACTTCATCGACCAGTGCCCATTGTGCAAGGGATATATCGTCTTTCATCATACGTGGTGGTGTAGGGGTTTCTATTTTTCTTTCAGCAGCTTTTAGTCCCGCAGGAAATAAAATACCTGTTGCCCCGAGGGCGGCGGTCTTTTCCAGGAAACTTCTTCGGTTTAGTGTATTCATAGTCATTTGTCATTTGTCAATGGTCAGTGGTCAATAGGCATGAGGCATGTTACAATTCCCAACCTTTGCGGTATTCACGGCGGAGAAATTTGTTGGCATCAGGGGCGTTTGTGATTTCCATTTTCGCTGCGTCATACAATATTTTCTTTCCAGTCCTTAATGCAATGGCGCCCAGGTTGATGGTTTCGGAAACAGGTCCTGCCAGCAAAAAGCTTCCGGGCGATTGTTTTTTATCGCGGAAGGCATCGATCCAGATATCGTCTCCCCTTTCCACCTCCTCTTTCGCCGCGGGTTTTCCATTCATATAACTTTTCATCCTGGTTTCCGGTATCAAAACGGGCTCCTCATTGCGGAAACCGCCTAATATTTTTCCCTTATCTCCCACGAACAGCATGCCTTCTGTCGGCAGATCTTTTCCGTCCATTTCAAGTTCTTCCGGAGTGGGAGGTTTCATGCCGCCATCGTACCAGAAAAGGTCAAAAGCAGGCAATGTTTCCTGTTTGGGAAATTTAAACCGAACGATACTGGAGTAAGGGAAAGCCACGTCGTTTTTAACATTGCGGCTCACATTGTCTACAACGGTACGGGTAGTGGTTCCATAGGCTTCCGCACTCAGGGGCGGCGTATTGACACCAAGGGTGAGAAACATAGGCCACAGGCTGTAGTGTCCCATGTCCGCAATGCTTCCGCCACCGAAATCATACCATCCTCGGAAAACGCAATGGGTATAATTGGGATGGTAAGGGCGTTCCGGAACCGGGCCCAGCCAGAGATCCCAATTAAAATCTGGTGGTACTGGGGGGGTATCTGTGGGCAACGAGGTCCATTGAGGCCAGACAGGCCTGTACGACCAGTTGTGAATTTCTTTTAATGTTCCAATGGCCCCATCCTTTATCCATGATTTTACCAGGTCATTTCCGGGACGCTTACTCCACGCCAGCAAGTGAGTACTGACACCAGTTTTTTTCGCGGTCTCAATGGAGAGCCGGCTTTCATACATCCGATTGGCAATCGGTTTATGGATCACGATATGCTTTCCTTTTTTCATTGCCGCGATGGAGATCGTAGCATGAAGGTGGTCTGGCGTCATGATCTTTAACGCGTCAAGATCTTTTTCATTTTCGAGAAGTTCCCGGAAATCTATATACGCGGGGCATCCTTTGTACTTGCCGGAGTCCTTACTTTTTGCATAATACTTTTCTACGAATTCCTTGCCTACCTCCCGTCCACCGGGGATGCCGTTAAGGCCCTCCCCCCACGTCGGCTCACCCAATGCTTTACGGATATCGTTGCGGATACCGTTCGCCGACCAATCGATATAATCGGCGCTTCTTTTATTTGGATCGCAGACCGCCACTATCTGAACTTTGGGATTTCCAATCAGCTCCGCCATCTCACGCAAACCCTGCGTGCCGCACCCAATATAGCCAAGGGTAACCTTATCACTAGGCGCTACAAACTTTTTTCCACCCAAAACATGTCTGGGAACAATCGTGAATCCCAAGGAAGCCACTGCGGCGGCACTGACAAATTTTCTACGACTGATTTTTTTAAAGGTTGCCATAATTTATGATTAAGGTTTGAAATTTCGGGACAGGGTAAAGGACTTAAGATAAAAGGTAAGTTTTAGTAAAGCAAGCGATAGTTATTCCAGCGGATCTATTTTATTCCCTCCCCCCGAATCGCTATTTTGGCAGGCTAAAATGAGTTTCAGTAACTTTCATGCAAACTAAGGGACATTGACTTGAGGGCAATAAGGAAATATAACACATACCTATAGCGAAACGTTGGTCGCAACTATTTTTGGGACAAATTAAGTAACTTGTATTTAAGTAATGAAGATTCCAAATGTTCCTGATAATGAAATTGACCGCGTACAAGCGTTAAGGGGATACTCAATTCTTGATACGTTGCCTGAGCAGGATTTTGAGGACATTACGAAAATCGCTTCTGAAGTTTGCCAAACGCCTATTTCCCTAATAACATTGATAGATTCAGACAGACAATGGTTTAAATCGAATCATGGACTTAATGTAAGGGAGACACCAAGAGATTACGCTTTCTGTGCTCATGCAATAAATCGACCTGACGAAATACTTACTGTAAAAGACTCGAGAGAGGATGACCGTTTCGTGGACAATCCTCTTGTAACAGGATATCCAAATGTCATTTTCTATGCAGGGGTACCTCTCGTCAATCCCGAGGGTTTTTCGTTAGGGACAATTTGTGTAATAGATAATAAACCTCGAGAACTTACCGTAAGCCAACTTGAATCTTTGCGTGCTTTATCGCACCAAGTTGTTAAGCTCTTTGAGCTTAAAAGGAGCAATGAAAATCTAAGAGCGATCCAAAAAGAAATTCAGACAAGAAACGCTGAACTTGAACAATTCGCATATGTGATCTCACACGACATTAAATCACCTTTAAACAATATTATCTCGCTGACAGCAATTCTAAAAGAAGACCAAAAAGGAAGGGTGAATGACTCTGGGGAACAGATTATCAATCACATAGCCAATTCATCATTGCGACTGAAATCCCTGATTGATGGCATAATTTCACATTACATCGGGGTCAATATTGAGGTTAACGCCAAAAATGAAATTGATATTGATTCATTGTTCAAAGAAATTATAGATCTATTGGATTCAAGACGTGAATATCAAATTACCTACACTTCCGAACTTAAGTCAATTGTAGCAAATGAAATAGCGATTAAGCAGATTTTAACAAATCTTTTAAGCAATTCAATAAAGTACAACAACAGAGAAAAAGTCAAAATTGACATGAAGGTTAATAGCAGTCCAACCTTTTTTGAATTCATCATTCAAGACAATGGGATAGGAATAGACAAAAATGAATTTTCTAAAATATTTGACACATTTACTACTCTTGGAACAAAAGACAGATTTAATAATATCGGAACTGGAATAGGGCTCGCAACTGTGAAAAAATTAGTTGATAAATTAGGTGGTTCCATTAACGTAGAGTCTGAAATTGGCTCAGGGACTAAATTTCAGTTTAGCATTAAAAAATAGCTGCACCCAATCGAGTAGCATCCTTAGAACAAATTTCAAAAACAACTGTTTATAACGGTTGCTCTTTGCTGAACAAGTCTGTTAATTCCTTGAGTTGCTATTACCTTTGTTTTAAAGGAATGCAACTCTTCAAACCCCGGCAGCCTATGGTGCTGAATAGAGCCCCTCGAGTAGCCTGGTTTGGTAATGTTGTATAAACATCATTGGGATAGCTTCTACACGTAGCTAAGCCCGTATATGAGAATATCTATTTCTTTGTGCATTACTGTTTTGCATGTCTTCTTTTTCAAATACCTTAACCATCTACAATTATGTGAAAGAAAAATGTTAAAAGAAATGTCAATCAAGACACCACCAAAACATTCGTTGAAATGCCTGTTGTCTATCCACTAAAGCGGCTGGCGATTATTCTTGAAATAAAGTAAAGAAAAAATGCAATAAATGTGTAGAGTACCCCAAAACGGAAAAGCAACAGAATACTCTGATAATAGATCTTATCTTCACTCTCATCTAGGAACCCATTGTTATAAGATAAGTCCAGACAAGATTTGCCATGCAGGCAATCAAGAAATAGGTAAGACCAAATAGAATTAAATCAGTACTATTTTCATTTAAAAGGAATTCGGAAAATATAGAAGTGGGAAATGGAGTAAATGCCACAATCAACAATAGCATACCATTGATCCATAAGAACTTTCCATCATACTGCAAGAACGAAGTAACAAAGGCTCCTTAAAAAAAGAGTCAGTAATGATTTTACTACGAAGCAATCGGGGGCTTTAGTCCGTTTGTCCTGTGATTTCAATCGGTATTAAAAAATTGATTGTCCTCGGGGAAAGACAACTCTTAGAATCGCATGCCTGATAATGAAATGTTGCGGTCAAATTGTATTTTCCCTTTTGAATTATTCCTGTCGTTTTAAGCTCCAAGCTTATATCGAAACTCCCATCGTAAACGTTCCAATAATCAGCAGAGCCTTCCAATTTCAATTTCTTACTTTGAGGGAATGCCTGTTTGCCTATTATAATATTGGTATCGGCTTTAATCGTAAGTGTGGTTGGTATAAGGTACTCATTATCCAACTGGTTAGCCTGAATATGGTATCCATCCTTTACTTCAACCCCGATTTCTATAGTTGAACTATTCCCTTGATCAACTCTGATTTTTGGAACAGATAATTTTACAATCTCCGTTTTTTGCTGACTGGTGGCTGAAAGAATTGAAAAGGAAAGCAAAATCAGAAGAGAGTATTTCATGACTATTTATCGCTTGCCAATAATTCATCTAATTTTTGTTTCAGCCCAGTCAGTTTCGCGTCAAAATTTGTGGTGTTCAGCAAAGAGTAAAACACGATTTTTCCCTCTTTATTAACGATGAGGTTGGATGCCAATGGCACTTCATCCCGAGCTAAATCCGGCAGCACACTTTCAGGTGCATATTTGGTTGCTATCGAACCATCTTCGTCTAGTAATACAGGAAACGAAAAGTTGAATCGTTTGAGAGATTTCGCCACCAGTTCTTTATCTTCCTTCACATCTACAATAAATACCTGCACACCTTTACTATTGTATGTCTGGTAAAGCTGCTCCAGATTGGGCGCCTCGGCATTGCAAAAGGGACACCAGGTAGCCGCAAAATGTATTACTACATACTTGCCCCTTAGTTCTGTTAATGAATATTTTTTGCCATCAAGACCTGTTAGCGTAAAAGAAGGTGCTGGCTGTCCGATCATAGGCTGCTTTTCCTGTGCATATGAAGCAATTACAGCAATTGACAAACTCAAGATGGCTATGAATTTCAGGGATTTAAAAATGGGTTTCATAAGTTATCTTTTTTAGTTTTTTTATTTTTTCTCGACCAGGATGGATACACTCTTTACACCAAATTCTTTTGAAGCACCTAGGGCTGATTTGGAAATGAAGCCATAGCTGCCATTTGTTTTTATATAAAGAACCTCCATTCCTCCGCTGCGAATTGCATTGCTATAATCGTCTTGTTGTGCTGCTCCTCCGATGCACGCTGCCCACAATGTTGAATTGCAAACCACATTTTCGGGCAATTGTTTTTCGGTAACAATGTCTGCTATGGCCATTCGTCCTTTAGGTTTCAGCACACGGGCGACTTCTGCAAATACTTTTCCCTTATCGGCACAAAGATTGATAACACCATTACTGATAACTACATCAAAACTTGCATCTGCAAAAGGAAGACTCTCAATGTAGCTTTTTTGAAAAGCGATGTTGTTGAAATTATTCTCTTTCCTCAACCGCTCTGATTTTTCAAGCTGTTCATCTGTCATGTCAATCCCCGTGACGGTTCCTGTCTTACCCACGTCCTCGCCCCATCTCGAAATGATATTCGCCTCTGGGATCAAGGGCAACATCGCTGTACATTTTTTTAACCTTCTGCTCAAGTTCCGCAGGATCAACTTTTTTGGTGGTCAGTGATTTCAGTGCTGACTCCGCACCTTTACTTAAGAAAGTTACTAATTTCTGTCAGATTAACTAAGAGTAACCCGAAGATTTCCCAAGGTTGCCCCGCCCAAGAGTACGCCATTCATAGAGCGCACGGTGGACAAGGCTTTTATTTCGTTGACAGGTTGATAATGACTTAAAAATTAACTTAGGACAAGATCTCAGAGAAGGAATGGCACATGGCGCTAATCGAGTAGCATCCTTAGAAAAAATACTACGCGGTTCGGTAAATACAATGCAACCGCGCTTTACACCAATGGCATCCAGTTCCTTTTATGATGGGCTAGCAGGCCACTCGGAATCTGCTGTTTACATTGCCTGAACCTCCCAATCGCATTGGGAACAATTTACCGTTCAGTCCTTCATTGATTTGTGCCTGCGCACCGAAGTGCTCTGGCACACAGGTGTGAGACCTCCCTCTTAATCCTTCCGGT
>JBDSIM010000005.1:0-10309 GCA_039917935.1 Cyclobacteriaceae bacterium
CCGCAATTTGGCGCGAATTGTTTTTTAGCCGATAACGCGGCGGTGATTGGTGAGGTGATCATGGGGGAAAACTGTACAGTCTGGTTTAATGCCGTCGTAAGAGGGGATGTGAACTCGATCACCATTGGAAACAATACCAATATTCAGGATGGGGCGATTATCCATGGCACTTTCGAAAAAGCGAAAACCGTTATAGGCAATAATGTTTCAATTGCCCATAATGCCGTAGTGCACGGTTGTACTGTAGAAGATAATGTGTTAATCGGCATAGGCGCTATTATTCTGGATGGTACAGTAGTGGGTGCAAACAGTGTTGTTGCAGCTGGGGCGGTGGTTTTGCCCGGAACTCAGATTCCTCCGGGAAGTGTATTTGCCGGCGTACCTGCTAAAAAAGTAAAAGACATCGGAGACGATATGAAAGCGGTAATTGTGCGTACCGCCCGGAATTATCCGATGTATGCTGACTGGTTTAGGGATATCGAATAGGGCGTCAAAGTAGGGTGTCCCCTGTAGGGTTGAGTGAACTTTCCATCAGGGAAATCTCTTTTGATAAAGAACGTGTTATTTTAATTACATTAGATTTAAACATTCCGTTATATGATTGAGAATAAGGGCTTTGATCCTAAAACAATTGAAGAGTATAGAGATAAAATAAAAGCTCTGGCTACGACTTACCTGGAAGAAGAGGAAGACGAGCCAAATGAAGAGTATAAGCATTTTTATTTTATTGGCATTTACGAAGGAAAGGAAGTCATTTACGATACAGTGATGTATACCCTCAGGCTAGAGCATGAGAGTGAACTATTTGAAATTGCGGAGCATCGGGCGGCCCAGCATTTTCCACAGTATAAAAAGATAACTTACGAGGAAGATGAAAATGGCAATCTCACTTCCCTGGATCCCCTGGAAGAAGAGATTGGGCTTTTTATTGCGGAAGTCATTATGGAATTAGAAGAGGAAGAAGCTGTAAAAGTAAAGGAACATGTTGACCTTGATATCAACACCGATTTTGGCGTCGCGCTTGATGTCGGCATACTGAACGAAAAGATTACCTCCGTTGAGATTGAAAAATTCATCAAAGACTTCAATGAGGACAATCTGAAATTAGACGAGAACCTGTATTCTTTTCAGACCCAGGACCTGGAGGAATAACATTTTCGACAGACCCGCTGGAAATCTGACAAATTACCATCATATTTGCCGCCGAACTTAACCTAACTTTTTTTTATCTCATACTGTCATGAAGAACCTGTCTTTGATCCTGAATGTCGTGCTGCTGGTGGCAGTCATTATTCTTTATGTTTTGCATTTCTCACCCCGAAAAAGTGTAGCCTCTGGTTCCCCTTCCGACACATCACCGGTAGATTTAAATATTGCCTATATCAACTCAGATTCGGTTTTGAAACATTATGATTATTTAAAAGTTAACCGGGATCAGCTTGAAGTCAAAACGAAAAAGATGGATTCTGAGTACAGAAATCGGGCTGTGGGACTTCAGAATGAAATCACTGCTTATCAACGCAATGTTTCAAGCATGACACTGGGGCAGGCGCGCGCCGCCGAGGAAGATCTTGGAAAAAAGCAGCAAAACCTTCAGCTTTATCAGCAAACCCTGCAACAACAGCTGATGCAGGAAGAAGCGAAACTAAATAAAGAACTATATGACCGCATCACTACCTTCCTCAAAAAATACGGCCAGGAAAAAAGCTTGCAGATTGTTTTGAAATTTGACCCAACGAGTGATGTACTATACGGAGGGGAAAGCCTGGATATTACCCCTGATGTAATAAAAGGATTAAATGAAATGTATCTGGAGGAAAAAAGCGGTTCAAAAGCAAAAGCCGACTCCGTTGCCAAATCCAAAAAATAAGCAAACTCATCAATAATCTTACTACGCCTCTCCAGCATTACTGGATGAGGCTTTTTTATTTTATATTTGGAGTTACCTATGGCCAATCGGTTTAACGGAATCCTGAAAATTAAGTCACAGGAGCAAAAACAAATTTTGCTGATGTTAACGACGGGATTTTTTATGGGGGTATTTATTGCTACCTACCAGGTTACTGCGGATTCACTGTTCCTGAACCGCATGGGGGACCAGTTGACCAAAGCCTTCTTGATGGCCGGCGCATTTGGAATTATATCAACCGCCCTGTTTTCATTTTTACAGAACTGGATAAAGTTTACAACGCTCGCATTGGTGAGTATCCTGTTTATTTTAGCCTTTACCATTTCGGCATACCTGCTCTTGCACTTTGGAAATCCCGCCTGGCATAACTACTACATTTTTGCGCTCTATTGTATGAGCGGACCAATAACCGCTATTTTATTACTGAGCTTTTGGGGTATTTTCGGAAGGTTGTTTAATTTCCGCCAGTCAAAAAGAATTATTGGCTGGATCGATACCGGTCAGTTGATTGCCGCCATTATGGCAACCCTCATTATCATTCCCTTTACCTCTCCGTGGGTTAGCGATACGGCAAACTACCTGCTATTGTGCTGTGTAAGCATCTTTATTGTATCCATTTTATTAATAACGATATCATCCTCATTCACACTGGCAAAAAATGACCCGGCAGAATTCGGGCCCCTTGTAAGAAGGGAAACAACCATATCAAAACTTTTTAGTGACCGTTATATTTTGTCGCTGTCGGGTTTCCTGCTCGTCTCCATGGTCATGTTAATGTTCAGTCAGTATGCCTTTCAGGAACTCGTTCGGGAACAATATCCGAATGAAAGAGAACTGACGACCTTTAATTCTTTTTTCACGGGCGCCGTGTATGGCCTTAGCCTCATCTTGCAGACGTTCATTAATAATCGGATTATTTCAAATTACGGCTTACGCATATCTTTATTCATCCTTCCACTAGTCGTAGGGTTGTTTGCCCTCGGCGCTGTGATTGTAGGAAACGTTTTGGGCTTCAGTCTGGAGACCTCCTCTGCCGGGTTTATTTATTTTTTCCTTTTCGTCGCGCTGAGCAGATTATTTAACTGGACCTTGCGCGATTCGCTGGAAAACCCCGTTTTCAAATTGTTTTTTATTCCACTGGATAACCGTTATAAGTTCAACATTCAATCAAAGGTCGAAGGTCTGGTAAATGAAAGCTCCCGGTTCATTGCCGGAGTGCTCATCTTTAGCTTCGCTTTTATTCCCGCCTTTAAGATCATTCACATTTCTGTCTTGATCCTGGTGCTCGTGGCTGCCTATTTTTTTATTGTTAATAATATCTATCAGGGTTACCGGAATAAAATCCGTCAAAAACTGGAGACCACGATGGCGGAGGAGAAACAGGATAAACTGGAAAAAGGCTTCAAAGAGGTTACCCTTCGCCTCGAGCAGATGCTCATCATACCGCAGGCAGAGAAAGCCGTCTTTTCATTCAAGCTCCTGGAGAAAATCAATGGCGCCCAGATTTCCACGTGGGTTAACCAACTCCTTAAAAATCAGGACGAGGTAACACGACTTTTTGCCCAGGAAAGGATGAATGAGTTGAAAGGACTTTCTGTTTCAGATCAGTATGTTATTCGTATGGATCAAAACAAGGTGAGCGGAAGTACCAAAAACCTGTTGAGCCAAAGCGATCTACAGTTCCTTATTGACAATGGTGGAGATGTTCAGAAATCGAGAATTCAAAAGCTGACGAAGTCATCCAATCCAAACGACAGGCATTATGCCACTGAGCTATTGCTTCAGACTTCACGTGAAGAAGGGGTTTCATTCTTGATGGAACTATTGAATGACTCGGAACCCAAGGTGAGGAATACCGCCATTAAGACAGCGGTGAAAAGATACAACCATGAAGTAATTCAAGCCCTGATTGAGAATCTTGCAAACCCGGTATACAGAAATCAGGCCACGAACGCCCTGGTTCGAATCGGTGCTGAAACCCTTGCATCCTTAGAGGCTGTTTTTTACAGAAGCGGACAGAACACGCAAGTCATGCTGAAAATTCTGCAGGCCATCGGCAGGATCGGAGGGCAGCGCGCCAAAGAACTCTTGTGGAACAAAATTGATTATCCGAATAAAGTAGTGGTTTCACAGGTGTTGTTGTCGTTAGGCGAATGCGGTTTTAAGGCGGGGCCATTTCAGATGACGCGCATCAAGTATGCCATCGAGGCTGATATCGGCGATATTCGCTGGAATCTGAGCGCCATACAGGAAGTCGGCAATGATTCTTTTAACGACCAGGTAAAAACTTCTCTGCAATGGGAAGTTCAAAACGACATCGAACATATTTATATGCTACTGGCGATGTTGTATGATACCCGTTCCATTCAATTAGTAAAAGAAAATATTGATAGCGGAACGGCCGATAGCATTACGTATGCTGTTGAATTGCTTGATGTTTTTCTCACTGATCAGCTGAAACAACGGGTGATACCCGTTCTGGATGATCTATCAGATACGGAAAGGATCAATCGCTTGGAGAACTTTTTCCCCCGCGTTAGATTGGATTCAAAACTGGTTCTAAAATTTATCATAAACCGTGACTTTACCCAATCCAACCGTTGGACGAAAGCTTGTGTAATCTTTCAGATCGGTATTCAACGCATTGAGGATTTCAAACTGGATCTTATTGCCCAACTCTTCAACCCGGATCGCTTTATCAAGGAAGTTTCCGCCTGGGCCCTGTACCAGATCAATCAGGAAGAGTATCACAAAAATTCCCGGCGTTTAGGTGATGACCAAAGAAGGGAGTTGGATGAACTGATCATACATTCAAAAAGAATGACGCGTTTCGAAAAGGTTTTATTTTTTCAGAAAATATCCGTGTTCGAAAACATTCCGGGGATCATACTGTCTTACATGTCTGATATCAGTGATGAGATCAGAATGACTCCACAGGAAAGTTTGGTACTGGATGATAGGGCCAACAATAATTTTTATGTGCTGGTGGCCGGCAACATTGATTTCTATCAGCGAGGAGAATTTGTATCCAAGTTCAACGAAGGCCAGTTTATAGGAGAAATGTTTAGTCTGCCGAATTTTGTCAACACCAATATTCTGATAGCCCAGACAGATGTTGTTATTCTGAAATTGAATAAAGATCAGTTTTATGAATTGCTTTCGGATAATGTCAAGCTGGCAGATAAAATTATGGAGTTCATATAGTGATGACCCGTTCTAAAAAAATTTTCATCGGAATTTCAATTGTTTTCTTTTTCATGCTTCTCTACATCATTTACGACTTCGGGGCCCGCACAACATTCCCATGGTCGAAAACCCCGCTGAAAGAAACACTTAAACACCCCCTTCACGCCCCGGACTCCATTCCATATGATTCCACAATCAAAAATCGCGAATGAACCCTGGAGCATTGTGGGAATCTCTTACCCTTGTCCAGTCGATTAGATTAAATGCACTGCTTTTAAGCTTTTTGCCTTATCCTTTATGCTTTTTTCCAGCGTTTATCCTTAAAAACGGCTTTTCAACGGGTATAATTTTCTGTTTAACGAATAGGATATTGTTCGGGGAGCATCAATCCTTACTTTAGGAGTAAGATTAAAGCCAACTATAGACAATGAAATCCCCCTTAGTCAAGGACTTAGGGGGATTTTCATTTCTAAATGAATGTGAGTTTGATTTTGTGTAACGGATGCATTTCAAGCCTAATCATTCTTAAACTTCCCGACACGCGCCAGAGGTTTTCCCGATTGCAGGCAAACATAATTGTAGTAACTTTTGCGATGCAAATATTCCGGCCAGCCCTCCTCTCGTCTTTTTATTTAGCGGTATTGATGGTCATTAATGCCTGTGTTTCGCATGATTTTCCCGAATATACCTGCAATGACGCTTATTCTTTTTCAGAGGATATTCGCCCAATCATTGAAAATAAATGCGCTATTTCCGGATGTCATAATGGTGACCTGGGGCAGGCATTAAACTGGACTTTTTTCCAGAGTTTTCATGAAAGAGCTGAGAGTGGCTTGGTGAAGTATCGTGTTACGCATCGCATTATGCCTCCGGATTATAGTCCTGCCGGACCACTGTCCCAGGAACAAATCAATGCGATTGCCTGCTGGACCGATCAGGGCTCATTAAATAATTGACTCAAGAGTTGAATCAAAAACTATCCAACCGCGCCCGAATCCAAAATATGGAAACGTTAAAACTTTGAGATCAAAATACCTACCTTAGTATGGGAAAAATATTGTTGTGTGAACAAATGCAGGGGTGACTTTTAGGTTTATGAAAAAATTTGTGTTTGTTATTTTGGTCACCACTTTCTTTCACTCCACGCTCTTTGCTCAGGAAGAATTACTCAAAGAGCTAGAGGCAAGCCAGGTCCAGGATACGGACTATACTTTTCAAACTTTTAAGGGAACGCGCCTGGTGAATGGACATACCATTGAAACTAAAGCCAAAGGTACGCTGGAATTTATTTTTGCCCACCGGTTCGGAGCTGTCAACGGTGGATTTTACGAAATGTTCGGCTTAGATGACGCGTATGTGCGCCTGGGACTGGATTACGGGCTTGCCAAAAACATGAGTGTAAGCGTAGGACGCAACTCTGTCGATAAAACCCTGGATGGTTACCTGAAATATAAACTGGCAGGACAGCGCAAAGGACTTACCCATTTTCCTGTGACGATTACTGCCCTTGCCGGCGTGGCCTATCAACTGCTGCCGAGGAGCGATGCTGTACCAGAAGGATTCAAAAACATTGACCGGCTTGCCTATGTCGGACAATTGTTGATTGCCCGCAAATTTAATTCAAACTTTTCTCTGCAGGTTATGCCGAGCATCATCCATAAAAATGCCGTTGACCAAACACGTGAAGCTAACGATCAGTTTGCCATGGGCATCGGGGGACGGTATAAAATAACCAAAAGCGTGGCGCTCAGCGGTGAATACTATTTCCGAAGTAATGTTCCGGACGCCAATCAATCCCATAATACGCTCGGATTCGGCGTAGACATAGAGACCGGTGGACATGTTTTCCAGTTATTGTTAACCAATACGATAGGGTTGACTGAGCGTGCTTTCATCACGGAAACAGAAGGTGATTTTGGAGACGGAGATATTCATTTTGGTTTTAATGTTACCCGATCCTTCCAGCTAAAAAGAAAAAATTGAGCACTGACATCGGAAAATACATCCTGTTGTTTACTTTCGCTTTTCTCGAAAGAAATTAGGAGTGTTAATCGCCGCCATTATCGCCTATCTGATACTTACGATCCTCGTAGGTTTTTGGGCATCACGAAGGGTAAGCACATCCAATGACTTTATGCTGGCAGGCCAGCGCTTGCCACTGCTTTTGGGTTCAACTGCTATGTTCGCAACCTGGTTTGGATCTGAAACAGTTTTTGGCGCTTCGTCGCAGTTTCTGGAGGGGGGATTGTATAATGTTATAGAAGATCCTTTTGGTGCAGCTTTATGTCTCTTCCTTTTTGGAATGTTTTTCGCGAGAAAACTTTATTCCATGAACTTGCTCACGCTGGGCGATTTTTTCAAGGTAAAGTATGGCAGGCCCACTGAGATTGTCGCCAGTATTTTTCTAGCTCCCCCTTACGTAGGATATATCGCCGCGCAACTTGTAGCCATGGGGTTAATCTTAAATGTAGTCGCTGGTCTTCCTCTATGGCAGGGTATCGTCATCAGCGCCACCATCGTAACATTATATACTTACGCCGGGGGTATGTGGGCCATTACCATCACAGATTTTATCCAAACGATTATAATCATTGCCGGATTGGTAGCCCTGGCTATTTCAATGGGATCGGAGGCCGGTGGTGTGATGCAAGTGTTATCAGAAACCCCCCGTGAGACTTTCCGGTTTTTACCCCCTCCGGACTTCAAAGAAATTGTTGCCTACCTGGCGGCCTGGGCTGTGCTTGGCCTTGGCTCACTACCTTCTCAAGACGTTTTTCAGCGTGCCATGTCGTCGCGATCTCCCCAGGTGGCGGTTTGGTCCTGCCATATTGCAGCAGTATTATATCTGACTGTTGCCATGCTGCCCTTGTTTATCAGCCTTTGCATACAGCAACTCTATCCTGGTCAAATTACAGGTGATACACAACTCACCTTGCCCAATATGGTACTTGCCCACACAACCCTGCCTATCCAAATTCTTTTCTTTGGATCTTTATTATCGGCGATCATGAGCACAACGAGTTCCGCTATTCTTGCGCCAGCGTCTATACTGTCAGAAAACTTTATTAAGCCGTTGGTTAAACACCGTTATACAGATAGGCAATTCCTCGTCTTAACGCGCTTTTGTGTGCTCATTTTCAGTGTGCTGGCAACCATTATGGCAACTTTGCGGTCCAATATTTATGAGCTTGTCGGGGAGTCTTCTATTTTAAGTCTTGTATCATTATTTGCTCCGCTCTTATTGGGTCTTTATTGGAAAAAGTCAAGCAGTACCGGAGCTTTGCTTTCAATGGTGTTTGGTATGCTGACATGGATTATCTTTGAAGTTTGTGATACTTCCTGGCCAAGTCTTGTTCCTGCAACATTGGCAAGCCTTTTGGCTATGATTGCCGGGAGTCTTTTTTGGCCTAAAACAGAAAAACATGAAAATTGAAATTAATCGTTTGAATGATGCTTTTCATTTCGCGGCGGCTAATGAAAACGGAAATATTGTGCACATCGATGCGTCTCCTGACATTGGGGGAACAAACCAGGGCATGCGTCCAATGCAGATGCTGTTGTCAGCCATGGGTGGCTGCAGTGCTATTGATATCATTAACATTCTGAAAAAGCAGAAGCAAGACCTGAAAGATCTAAAGGTTACTGTTACAGGCGAGCGTCAACAAAACGTGGTGCCCTCTTTGTTTAAAACGGTTCATGCCCATTATAAATTTTTCGGGAACCTGGACAATGATAAAGTAGAAAAGGCTATTAACTTATCCGTCAATAAATATTGCTCTGTCTCAAAGACCCTGGAGCAATCGGCAACCATAACCTATAGTTTTGAAATCCTTCCTGCCTGACACATGGGGTGAATTGGAAAAAGTATGTAAGAAATAATATTGATCCAAATTAAAAAATGGGCATTGTTCCCAAACTGAACCATTAATCATTTCATTTTTTATGAGTAAACAAAAAGATTTGTCGGGGAAAAACGGGTACTCTGAAACGGATGCGATCAGAAGCCAATCTGAACGTACGGCAAATCGCGAACATTCGGTTCCCTTGTATCTGACTTCAAGTTTTGTATTTGATGACGCGGAACAGGCCCGGGCATTGTTTGCAGATGAAATTCCGGGAAACATTTATTCGCGGTACTCAAATCCCAACACCGATGAATTCGTTCAGAAACTTTGTGAAATGGAGGGCACAGAAGAAGGTATCGCTACGGCGTCGGGGATGGCTGCCATGTACTGCAGTATGGCTGCTCTTTTAAAATCCGGTGACCATGTGCTGGCATGCCGTTCAGTCTTCGGGTCTACCCACCAGATTTTAAGTATTATTTTTCCCCGGTTTGGCATCTCATATAGTTATGCGGATATCAATGCGCCAGAAACCTGGGAAGATAAAATTTTGCCTAACACGCGAATGATTTTTGTGGAGACACCCTCCAATCCAGCACTCGATCTGATTGACCTCGAGTGGTTGGGTAAACTGGCGGCAAAGAAAAACGTTATCCTCAATGTAGACAATTGTTTTGCTACACCCTACCTGCAAAATCCTGCTAAATGGGGTGCCCATATCGTTACTCATTCCGCTACCAAGTTTATTGATGGGCAGGGCAGGGTTATCGGAGGGGCTGTGTTAGGAACAAAAGAACTGATTAAAGAAATAAAATTTTTCGCCCGTCATACCGGCCCCTCCATGTCTCCGTTTAATGCCTGGGTGCTTTCAAAAAGTCTGGAGACGCTTGCTGTACGCATGGATCGGCATTGTCAGAATGCTTTGGAAATTGCCCGTTACCTTGAGGGAAATCCACAGGTAACCAATGTCAGGTACCCTATGTTACCTTCTCATCCACAACATGCCCTTGCAAAAAAACAAATGCGGGCAGGGGGAGGAGTGGTAACTTTTGAGTTGAAAGGTGGCCTGGATCAGGGGCGTAAATTTTTGAATGCGTTGCAGATGATCTCACACACACCCAACCTTGGGGATACACGTACGATCGCCATACACCCGGCATCCACTACTCACTCAAAACTCACTGACGAAGAACGCTCCGCCGTCGGCATCACCCCGGGCCTCATACGCATATCCGCAGGGTTGGAAAATGTAGGGGATATTGTAGGGGATATTGGGAAGGCGGTAGGGTATGGGGTATAGGGTATGGGGTATAGGGTATAGGGTATAGGGTATAGGGAAGGTATAAGGTATAAAGGTATAAAGGTATAAAGG
>JBDSIM010000006.1:0-14672 GCA_039917935.1 Cyclobacteriaceae bacterium
GAGAATATTTGGAAGACCAGGTTGCAACCACCCCCGTTTCGCCTGGACGGCGTAACGTCCCCTCCTTGAAAAAAGGAGGGGATTTTTTGAATTAGAAATCAAACTTGCGAGAAGATTTTTACTTGCTTTCCCTTGTAAAATCGGCATAAATTCGCTATATTATTAGAATATCCTGTGCAGGAAGAATCGGTCAGAAAAATACAAATTTGGCCGCGCAGCCACCGCCCAAGCGCACTCGCAGCGCTCAAAGCCAGCAACCAAAAACTAGAGTAGCGGGTTCAAAATCTTGTATACGTTGTTTGCCACAATCTTATGTCCCGCTGGGTTGGGGTGGATACCATCTCCCAGATTTAATTGTTCATGACCCGCAACATTCTCCAGTATAAAAGGGATGAGTGTTGCGTTATTTTTTTTGGCCAGTTCAGGAAAGATCTTTTGGAACCGGGCGGCATAATCCTGTCCGAGGTTAGGGGGCACCATCATCCCTGCAATGACTATTTTGGCCTTCGGAAATTTAGCTCTTACCTTATTGATGATCGCTTGAAGGTTTTCTCTGGTCTGATCCAAAGGCAGTCCACGGAGACCATCGTTGGCCCCAAGCTCAAGGACGAACACGTCAATAGGCTTTCGTAAGACCCAGTCGATCCGCGAGAGCCCCCCTGCCGTGGTCTCGCCGCTTAGGCCGGCGTTTATGGTCTTGCAGGGTGTGGCATTTGCCAGACAGGTCTTTTCAATCAAAGCCGGAAACGCCTCTTCTGGTGAAAGACCATAGCCAGCCGTGAGGCTATCCCCAAAAAATAGGATTATTTTAGGGTCACCGGACGCCTGAAAAAGCAGGCCCAATGCAATAATCAAGATATTTTTAACGACCATGTAAATAATTCCGTTTAACTTTTAACGTAAAGTGAACATTTTTAGCTTTTTAGGGCTTTAGTTTTTATCAGAATAAGCAAAAACCATGTCACAGGTTGTACTTCACGCAGAAAATTTAACGAAAATTTACCGCTCAGCGGCAAAAGAGCTCATTGTGCTTGACAACATATCATTTTCGGTTGACCAGGGCAATTCCATCTCGATTATTGGCCCTTCTGGTAGTGGAAAAACAACTTTGCTAGGTCTCTGTGCGGGATTGGATACCGCTTCTGGTGGCACGATATCGCTGATGGGTTTTAAACTGAACGTCATGAGTGAAGATGACAGGGCATACATTCGCAATCAATATGTTGGGTTTGTCTTCCAGAATTTTCAATTGTTGTCTACACTAACGGCTTTGGAAAATGTTATGGTGCCATTAGAGTTAAGGGGCGAAAAAAATGTGATGTCCAAAGCCAAAGAATTGCTTGGCCGTGTGGGCCTTGCAGACCGCATACAGCATTACCCTTCTCAGCTTTCCGGTGGCGAACAGCAGCGTGTTGCCATGGCGCGGGCTTTTATTACTGATCCAAAAATTTTGTTTGCGGATGAACCAACTGGAAACCTGGACGAAGAAAACGCTGACCACATAAAAGAATTGCTATTTGGAATGAATAAGGAGTTGGGAACAACCCTTGTCCTCGTTACCCACAACCTGGAACTGGCGCAGCGAACACAGCGCATCCTGAAAATGCGCGGCGGCAAACTTACCGAAGAGATCATTCAACCATTGTCGGTGAGTAAATAGTTGTTGAATGGTATAAGTATCCCCGTTATGATTGAGTATGTTATCAAAATAAAGCGCAAGACCAAATCGCTGTTTACGGACAAGTGGGTTTGGAGAATGGCCTGGCGTGATGCCCGGAACAATTTCTCCCGGCTGTTCTTATTCACCGCGTCATTGGTTACCGGTATCGCAGCCGTTGTGGCGCTGGATTCCCTCAATTACTCTCTTCAGGATGATATTAACAGAAATGCCAAGGAGTTACTGGGCGCTGACCTGGTAGTAAATGGTGAGAGGAAGTTTAACGCCGAACTTCAGGCCGCCCTGGATTCACTGAAACTTCCTGCGGCCTCGGAGATTGATATGGCATCGATGGTCTTGTTTTTAAACAATAATAAATCGAGACTTATCAGGTTGGTTGCCATGGAAGGAGACTTTCCTTTTTATGGGGGCATAGAGACCCTCCCGGCGGATGCCCATCAGCAAATGAAAAAAGGTGGCTATGCAATGTTAGACGAAACACTGGCCAGCCAGTTTGAAGTGAGCTCTGATGATTCGATCAGAGTGTGGAAAAGCGTTTTTAGAATCTCCTGTGTCGTCAAAAAAATTGCCGGGGGAGGTGGCATCATGTCGACGTTCACACCCTCTGTGTACATTTCCCTTCAAGACCTTGACTCTACAGGATTAATCCAGTTTGGCAGTCGAGTCAATTATAAACAGTTTTATAAAATAGCATCTGAAGATCGGGTTGAAGAAATCGTCGATGAAATTAAACCGCTCATCCGCAAGCATGGATATTCTTTTGAAACGGTCGAAAGAAGAAAGGAAGGCTTAGGCAGGGGCTTTAGTTCCATCTATAAGTTCTTTTCATTGCTGGCCTTTGTCGCTTTAATTTTGGGATGTATTGGTGTAGCAAGTTCCGTGCATATTTACGCAAGGGAAAAAAGGGAACAAGTGGCCGTGTTGCGATGTGTCGGATCAAGCGGATGGCAGGCGTTTAATATTTTCTTTATCCAGATTTTTTTTCTGGGCATTCTCGGGAGTGTCATTGGCTCCTTTGTCGGTTTGGGGATTCAACAAACCATCCCGCAGTTTGTGGAAGGCTTAATTCCATTCGAAATGGGTTTTGGTATATCATGGAGATCCGTGTTGTTAGGGATTTCAGTGGGCGCGGTCGTGTCTGTACTTTTTTCTGTTCTCCCGCTTGTATCCGTAAGATTTGTACCACCGCTTTCAGCTTTACGGGCCGATTTTGAACCAGGCAGAATTATTTCCAAAACCAAAATTGCTGCGATTATTCTCATTGCATTGTTTCCGATTGCATTTGCTTCATACCAGACCAGGAGTTTGTATACAGGTTCTCTCTTTTTTCTGGGCCTTGCCGTCGCGCTGGCTTGTCTTACGGGGGTAGCGATACTCTTGCTTTGGCTCGTGCGTAGATTTTTTCCGCATCGTGCGGGTTTCATCTGGCGCCACGCGCTTTCAAGTTTGTTCCGCCCGAATAATCAGACACGGGTATTGATGGTGACCATCGGGCTGGGCGCTTTTATTATCTCGACTCTCAACATAGTGGAACAAAGTATGTTGGGTCAGGTCGAGTTTACCGGGCAGGAAAATCAATCCAATACCATCCTTTTTGATATACAACCTTCCCAGCGCGAAGGTGTAATTCAGCTTATGAAAGATAACAACCTTAAAGTAAATCAGGTTGTTCCTATTGTCACATGCCGTTTGAGCGAGCTGAAAGGAAAGTCCATTGACATCCTGCAAAAAGATACCACCGATAATGTGCCTAACTGGGCATTAACCCGGGAATACAGGGTTACCTACCGGGATAGTCTGCACCATTCCGAAAAACTTATCAAAGGAACGCTGCACGAAAAAAAGGAAAGTCGTGACTCGGTATGGGTTACAATATCCGAAGGTATGCAGGAAAACCTGGATGTAGGTATAGGGGATTCGTTGGTTTTTGACATGCAGGGTATTCCGGTTAAAGCATTTATCAGTGGGATCCGGGAAGTTGACTGGCCAAAGGATCCTCCGAATTTTATTTTTGTTTTCCCCTCCGGCGTTCTGGAAGATGCTCCTCAGATCTTTGTCACTACAACGCGTGTTGATGAGCCACAGCAAGCGAACCTTTTTCAGCAGGCCCTGGTGATGCAGTTTCCAAACGTTTCATTGATTGACCTGAGGTTGATTCTGACTACGGTCAACGAATTGTTTGATAAACTGGGAATGATCATCAGGTTTCTTGCACTTTTTAGCATGGTCACTGGGTTGGTTGTCCTTGCGGGAGCAGTGATCAACAGCAAATTTGTACGAATCAAAGAAAATGTTTTACTGAGAACCATTGGTGCCAGAACACGGCAGATCATGGGCATAACACTCATTGAATATGCTTATCTCGGATTATTCTCAGCCATTACCGGTATGGTGCTTTCACTCGGTGGCGGATATCTGCTGACAAAATTCTTTTTTGAGATTACCTTTGCCTTCGATTGGGTCGAACTGCTGATCATTGGCTTCGGGGTTATTATCCTTACCGTGGTAATTGGCTGGTTTAATTCAAGAGAAGTGATTTATACTCCGCCTCTTCAGGTTTTGCGGAAAGAAGGTTGACTTTTTTACGTAAAGCACAAGGATTGGTGTTGAAAAAAATGATAGGCCGTTCAGGCTGAAAGCCCTTTTTGATAAGCGATTCATAGCTTGTTTCCCTGGATACTTTCTTACCGCACAGGCTAATTGTGTACTGGTAATTAACTGGTAATTGATTAAATTGCTTTTCAGGGTCATTACGATAATTGATGCTGTATGGGTGTGTTTTTCAGGAATTTTCAATGGTTGTTCCTGTTTGCTGGCGTGTTTCACTTTTTTGGGGTGATGGCAAATTCTCAACCCTCTATCAGGTTTATTGAAAATAAAAATCAGTGGGCAAGAGATATACATTACTCTGCCGCTATTCCCGGCGGAACAATGCTGATTGGTCCGGGTTCCTTTAGGTATCACTTTGTCGATAAAATAAAACTTGAAACGCTCCATCACAGCTCCCATCAGGGATATGAACCCGATGCCTTAGCAGGGGATGACCAGGTAAGAGCGCATAGTGTCCATGTGAGTTTTGTTGGTGCGGATTTGAATGTTATTCCGGTAGGCATTGGCCGATCCGAAGAATATTACAACTATTTTATTGGCCCTGACCCTCACCGTTGGGCGTCGGGTGTTTTCGCGTTCGATGGTATGCTATACGAATCTCTTTACGAGAATATAGATCTAAAGCTCTATGCCGCCGGCGAAAATCTGAAGTATGACTTTGTTGTTGGTCCTGGAGGTGACCCGACCCGGATCAAAGTTTCCTATCAGGGTGCCGAAAAAATATTCCTGAATAATGGAAACCTTTTTATCCAGACTTCAATATCAGAAATCATAGAGAAGCGACCTTTTTCTTACCAATACATCGGTGGAAAAAAGGTGGCTGTGAAATGTGAATATCGTCTCGAGGGCACTTTGCTTTCATTTATTTTTCCGGAAGGTTATGATGTTTGTTACGAACTCGTGATTGATCCGCTCTTAATTTTTTCTACTTATTCTGGATCTACCGCTGACAATTGGGGTAGCACGGCAACTCCCGGCGAACACGGAAATCTTTACTCTGCTGGGGTTACTAATCAGAATGGAGGAGGTGTTTTTCCGGCGACTCCAGGAGCCTATCAGATAGCCTCTGGTGGATTATACGATATTGGAATTTTAAAATACGACTCAACGGGCAGTAAGTTGTTATACGCAACATATCTCGGGGGTAGTAATTCTGAATCGCCACACAGTTTAATTATGAACAAGGCGGAGGAATTGATTCTTTTGGGCACCACGAGCTCCGCTAATTTTGCTACCACAGCCGATGCCTACGACCGGTCGTTCAATGGAGGTGTGGCTACGGGACATGTAGTTGAGTACAGCCGTGGTTCCGACATAATTATTTCACGGCTTAGTAAAGATGGAAAAAAACTGCTGGCTTCAACATTTGTAGGAGGAACCGGGAATGATGGTTTGAATCATTCCGGTGGTGAGCTGACGAAAAACTATGGTGATCAGTTGCGCGGTGATATTATTACGGATGCGGGAGGAAATATTTACGTCAGTTCGGTTACAGCCTCCCCTGATTTTCCCGCTTTCAATAGTTTTGAATCAGCCTTTCAGGGAGGCGCTACAGATGCTGTACTTTTTAAAATGAATCCTGATCTTTCACAATTATTATGGAGTGCTTATTTAGGAGGCAACGGCACGGATGCTGCCCATACACTGAAACTCGACAGTGAGCAAAATATTTTTCTGGCGGGTGGAACGACAAGTAATGATTTCCCGGTTACGGCAGCTAGTTATCAATCCGTTTTTAATGGCGATGTGGATGGTTGGATCGCCCAGGTAGCAAGTGACGGCTCCTCCCTATTAAAAGCAACCTTTACGGGTACTGTCAACTATAATCAGGTTTATTTTCTAGACCTCAACGCGGAGGAAGAAGTATACGTTTATGGACAAACTTCAGGCGATTTTCCCATCACGGCAGGGGTGTATTTTAACGCAAACAGCGGACAGTTTATTCAGAAATTCGACAACGATCTTTCAGAACTGAAATTTTCAACCGTGTTTGGTGCCGGCCGTGGTATACCGGATATTTCACCCACAGCCTTCCTGGTAAATGACTGCAACAATTTGTACATGTCTGGGTGGGGTGGCGTAGTGAATAGCGCCAATGGCTTCTGGAACAGCGGCACTACAGGGATGACTACGACACCCGACGCGTTTCAGCGCACTACCTCGGGTTCGGATTTTTATTTTATTGTGTTGACTGATGACGCTTCCCAAAGGCTTTATGCAACTTTTTTAGGCGGTACCCAATCGAGAACCCATGTCGATGGAGGAACGTGTCGCTTTGACAAAGGCGGCATTGTATATCATTCGGTGTGTTCAGGATGCGCTGCCTTCAATGCAACGCAACGTGCCACATCCGATTTTCCAACCACCTTGGGGGCCTGGTCTAAAACGAACAAAAGTCCTAATTGCAATAATGCGGCGTTTAAATTTGATCTTTCATCCTTAAAAGCCAGGATACAAAGCAACTCGATAAAGCATGACATGCCAGGTTTGAAAGTGGTTTGTATCCCGGATCAGATTCTGTTTGAAAATCGAAGTACGGGAGGAGAAATATTTGAATGGGATTTTGGTGATGGTTCTGAACTATCCACCACCGATACACTCAGTATACCGCATACCTATAAAATCCCTGGCCGGTATGTAGTTAAATTAAAAGCCTATGATGCGGGCACCTGTCAGGGAGTTGATTCAACCTTTATTTCCGTAACCGTTAATCTGGCCCAATCAAAGGTACAGGCCGATGCAGATGTATGCTTCGGTGATGCATACCAGTTAAAAGCCAGTGGGGGCGCGGCGTATGCATGGACAAGTAACGAGGGAAATTTTACATCCGATGAAGTAACGCCAGTGGTTTCACCGAAGGATACTACAATCTATTATGTGACAATTGAAGAAGTGAATGGATGTATACAAAAGGATACCGTACAATTAAATGTAGTGCCCGGTATTACGCCAGAGTTTGAATGGAACAAACAACCAGCGTGTGAAAGCCGACCTGAAATAAATGTCCGCAACCTTACGGATAGTTTACAAAGCGATGACATTGTTTTTTTTGATTATGGAGATGGCACTACCAGTGATAACCCCGAGGACAAACATTTTTTTGAAGAAAATGGGGTTTTTAACATCCGGTTGATTACCCAACGTGAATTCTGCATCTATGAAAAGGCGGTTTCCATTCCCGTATTTGAAATGCTCATTCCCAATATCATCACGCCAGGTCAACCTGGAAATAACGATGTATTTACAATCCGTTACGGGAAAACGGAAGGGGTTACCCCTGCAGACTATGGATTCAATGTTGCCCTTACCATTTACAATCGCTGGGGCAGGATCGTTTACCAAAGAGACCATTATCAATACGACTGGTCAGGCGATGGCCTTGCAGCAGGAATTTATTATTACGAAGTTTCCATCCAGGGCCACGCCACCTGCAAAAGCTGGCTCCAACTTCTGAAATAGTTAAGTCTACAGTACGTTAATAAACCATATTCCTGGTTCCTTACGCTATCCCTATACGCTTGTGCACTAATATTGCTATTTCATTTATTCTTCCTCTCCAGTTAATTCTATTTTTTTGAGGTCACTCACGGCGGGACCATTCACCACTGTTCCTGAACAGGTAAATCTGGATCCGTGGCAGGGGCAATCAAACGAATTTTCATCTTTATTCCATTGAAGAACACATCCGAGATGTGGGCAAATGGCCGAATAGGCGTGAAGGGTCTGACTTTCGTCCTTATACACAGCAACTTTTTTTCCTTTCATATTGACAATCGCTCCATGCCCGCGCTCTAGTTCTTTAAGGGATTTAATATCTCCCGGATCAAAGAAGTCAAGGTATTGGGCTGTCATATTGCCCACTTCTTTCAGGAAGTCGCCGGTAGCTTTTAACGTTATTCGTGAAGGATCATATAACTTTTCCCAGGGATTCTCTTTGCCGAGGATGAGATCTCTGATGAGTATTCCAGCTATTGTGCCGTGTGTCATTCCATTTCCTGAATCTCCCGTAGCGATATAAATATTCTTGTCACCCGGATTTTTACCGATGAACGCAACCATATCCACGGGTTCCATAACCTGGCCAGACCAATGGTAGACAATTTCTTTCATAGCGGGAAAATGTCGTCTGGCCCATCGTTCCAGGTTTTTATAGCGTTGTTCCTGACTGATATTTTCTTCGTCTGCCTGACCAGTCTTATGATCTTCTCCTCCAGTGATCAATAAATCGTGGGAATTATCATATGACTGAAGCCTGACGTAATGATAAGGATCGGTTACCCATTCCGATTTCATGTTTCCGGTATCCCACCAGAGCGCTGGTTGTAAATTTCCCTTAGGCATTAAACCCCCGATAACATATGTGCGGTATGGATGCTGTTTTGTGTGCATCGTCACCATGTTGTTGATTGGTGTATTCGTGGCGACCACAATGTTTTCAGCATCTATCGAAAAATGTTCGGATTTCACCCCGGATTTGTCAATGTTTTTGATGTGTGTTTCCGTGAAAATTATTCCCCCCATGCGATGAATACATTCGCTTAATCCTTTCAGATATTTCATTGGATGAAATTGCGCCTGATTCGGAAATTTCAGGCAAAGGCCAATTTCAGCAGGTACGCCTGGCACAGCTTGTAACTTTTCTGTGGCGATACCATATTTATTCGTGACCACAAATTCATCTTCAAGGGTCTTTGGTTTATCTGTTGGATGTAAAAACAGAAATCCGTCGACGCGCCTGAAATCACAATCAATATTTTCTTCGGATACTACCTGTTCTATAAAATCAATTGCCTGGGAATGGCTCTCTGCAGCTAGCCTGCATTTCTCTTCTCCAAGCACTCGTTCAATTTCAGCGTACCGGTCATCCAGTGCATTCACAACGTGTGCCGTTGTTCTTCCTGTTTCCCCGCTGCCCACGAAGCCATCCTCCACCACGATAACTTTTTTTCCAGCTTTTAGTAAACTATACGCCACGGATAAACCTGTGATTCCGGCCCCTACTATAACAATTTCAGTAGTTAGATTTTCCTGGAGTGGGTTAAATTTAATAGGCTCGGTGGAATCAATCCAATAGGAAAGATTAGATCCCGCGGTCACTTTGCCGTTGTTCTGATTCTCAATTGTAATTTTTTCGTCGTCCATGTTGATATTTTTTAAACTCCTAAATTTTTCAAACATTTTTTTAGATTAATAGATTCCTTTAACACACCATTAAAAAGGTCTCCCTTGCGCAGTCGTTTTTCAAGATTATGAATCGTAAATTGAGACGGGTGTAGCCCGGATTTAACCTCCTGCCATAGCAAAGGCGTTGAAACGGTGGCTCCGGGTTTAGGACGCACACTATAGACAGATGCTAACGTCTGGCCTTTTTTATTTTGCAGATAATCCAGATAGATGCGTCCATCACGTTTGTTTAAGGCGCGCTCAACTGTAGTGATCTGGGGAAGTATTTCGTTCGTCTTCATCGCGATTATTTCTGAGAACGCCCGGATATCATCATAGGTATATCTGGCTTTTAAAGGGACATATATGTGAAGGCCAGTGGCGCCGGAGGTTTTACAATATGCCTTTGCCCCTGCTTTATCCAGAATTTCTTTCACTACAATAGCGGTGTCAATAATTTGTTCAAAAGAATTATTTTCTGAAGGATCCAGATCCATTACCATATAGTCTGGAAAATCAAGGCTGGAAACCTTTGAGTGCCACGGATTTAATTCTATGCATCCAAGATTATTGAGATATAATAATGTTGCCTTTTTATTGCAAAGGATATATTCTATATTTTTGTTTGCGCTCTCAGCACGAAGCGAAATAGTATCAACCCAGGGCGGCGCGTCTCGCCCGGCATCTTTGTGAAAGAATCCGTTGTCAGTAATTCCATTGGGATTTCTTTTTAGTGACTGTGGACGATTCTTCAGGTAAGGGAGAATATATGGGCTGACCATATTGTAATATTTTATGATATCCCCCTTGGTAATTTTTTCGTCTGGCCAGTAGATTTTTTCCTGATTGGTAAGGTTCAGCAAATGGCCATTTACGGTCAGCTGTTCTCCTTTTTTACCGGTTGTTTTAGTGATTGGCTTAACATTTCCTGTACCTGTTTGCTTCTTCGATTTTGCCACAGATTTTGAACCGACGTTTTTTTTTGAAGTCTTGATGGGTTCACTTTTAATAGATTCAATGTCATACGTTTCTGTTACGGCAAATTCATCCTGGTGTTTGATCAGCAGCCAGTTTTTATTCTTACCGTCTTTCATTTTGACAAGGCCAAAAGTTCCTCTTAAATTTTCTCCATGCAATGAAAATTTCAGAGACCCTCGAGATAATTTCTTTTGTATTTCTTCATTCTTAGACTCGCCTTCCGAGAGTTCATAAATTCCATGATCCCAGATGACAACTGCCCCGGCTCCGTAATTGCCTTCTGGAATTTCGCCCGCAAAATTTCCATACCTCAATGGATGATCCTCTACCATCACGGCGAACCTTTTATCTTTGGGATTCATGGAGGGCCCTTTGGGAACAGCCCAGCTTTTTAACACGCCATCGACTTCTAACCGGAAATCGTAATGAAAGTTGGAGGCCTGATGTCTTTGAACAACAAAGGTATGTTTCTGCGTGGGCGTTTTCTTTTTGCCGGAAGGCTCAGGCGTATTTTTAAAATTCCTCTTGTTGTTGTAATGAAGAAGACTCATGTCGCAGCATTTTTGTTTTTTCAACCAAAATTTTAATGCCACGACTAACATAAAGCCGCTTAACAGACTGATAAATAGACGCTTAGTGTGTATTTGGTTACCCAGTTAAGTGGCCGCTCGGCAGTTGTGAATTCATGTTTGTTTGATTAATCTCCCAGCAGCCCTGGGAATGGTTTTCTTATACAGAGATGTGACTTTAACTGATAATCACATGAAAAGCTTTTTTAAAATTTTTTCCCTGACATGTTTAGTGGCCATATATTCCTGCAATGATCCACGTCAAGGCAGGGAAGAATTAGCAGGAGAAGGAAATAACGAAAAGTTTGAGGAAAAAAATTCAAGAAACGACGCGCAGTTTGTGGAAGAGGTGGTCGCTTCAAATTACGCTGAGATTAAGATGGCTGAAATTGCCAACCAACGGTCGCGAAATTCAGAAGTGAAGCAGATTGCCCAAATGTTACAGACCGATCATTCAGGTTCCTTGAATGAATTGAAAACGCTGGCGCAATCAAAAGCTATTTCGGTGCCCGTGGAAGAAAATGATGAAGCCAGGCAAAAGATGGAAAATTTCAGTGCTGAATCAGGAAAAGATTTTGATGTAAAATGGTGCAAGGAAATGATTGATAAACATGAAGATAACATCGACCGATTTGAAAAACGTTTAGAAAATTCTGATGACGCGGATTTAAAATCCTGGATCAGTAGAACATTACCGACTTTGAGGAGCCATCACGATAAATTGAAAGCCTGTCAGGAAAAATTAAAAGAAGGTAAAAGTTAAACAGCATAAGCCTCACAGTATTGTCGTTACAATTCTTTTCTTAAGCTCAAAGTGCTGCTTGATTTACTTAGGAACTTTAAATAGCAAAAAACCGCTTTCTGAGGCCATTAAGGGCGATTTTTTTCCTCCATGTAAATATTCCGTGGGTATTTTTATACACAGAAAATCAACCAATTTAGAGCTATTTACGGAAAAGGTGAGCGTGTTAAGCTGGCACAGAAATATCATTCATTGAGTCAAGAAAATCTACTTTATGATACCCACACCTATTAAAACCAATCAACTTGTTTGCTTTTCACATTTGCGCTGGAACTTTGTTTATCAAAGACCTCAGCATTTGTTAAGCAGGTTTGCCAAAAATTTCAAAGTGTATTACATAGAGGAGCCGTTGTTTGACGCAACGCAGGATTTTCTTGAAGTGTCAAAACCTGCGGAAAATCTTTGGGTGGTAGTTCCGCACCTGCGCGAAGGAATGCAGGAAGAGGAAAGTATTGCCAGACAAAAAGAGTTCCTGGCAAATTTTTTTATCGAGAATGAAATTACCGATTATTTCTTCTGGTATTATACCCCGATGGCCATGCCTATCACTGACCATTTTAATCCAAGCCTGATTGTTTATGATTGCATGGATGAATTGGCTGCTTTTAAGTTTGCGCCACAATCGCTCAAGGACAGGGAGAATGATTTGTTTAAGAAAGCGGATTTGGTTTTTACAGGCGGATATAGCCTTTACGAAGCTAAAAAGCACAGGCATCCGGATGTTCATGCATTCCCCAGTAGTATTGATACGGAGCATTTTTTCAAGGCTCGTTTATATACTATCGACCCGGCGGATCAGGCTTCTATACCCCATCCGAGAATAGGGTTTTTTGGTGTACTGGATGAACGTATGGACCTGGCATTAATTGAAGGCGTGGCCAGGCGCAAACCAGACTGGCACATCATCATGGTTGGACCAGTCGCTAAAATTAGTACTGACTCCTTACCGAAGCTACCCAATATCCATTATTTGGGAATGAAATCTTATAATGAATTGCCTTCCTATATCTCAGGCTGGGACATTGCGATGATGCCCTTTGCTCATAACGAATCTACGAGGTATATAAGTCCTACAAAAACACCTGAATATCTGGCTGCCGGAAAGCCTGTTATCTCGACCCCGATCATTGATGTGCTTCGCCAATATGGTCGAAATGGGTTGGTCAATATTGCAGGAACGCCGGAAGAATTTGTTCGGGTTGCAACATTGGAATTGGAAAACACTGATCGGGATGAATGGTTTCAGCACGTAAATGAATTTCTCTCTCAGAATTCCTGGGATAAGACATGGCAACGTATGGTGTATTTGCTGACAAGGAAATTGAATGAAAAAGACCGGAACATTAAAAATATAAATGAACAAATATATGTTTGATTGTCTGATTGTAGGGGCGGGATTTGCGGGAAGTGTTTTAGCTGAGCGCCTGGCGAATGTTTTGGAAAAAAAGGTTTTAATTGTCGACCAGCGTGATCATATTGGAGGCAACGCTTATGATTATTACAACAAAGATGGGATTTTAATTCATAAATACGGGCCCCATATATTTCACACAAATGCCAAGAAGGTATTTGATTACCTGGGTCACTTCACGCCCTGGAGACCGTATGAACACAGAGTGCTGGCAAGTGTTGATGGACAACTGGTTCCGATGCCCATAAATCTAAATACAATTAACAAATTGTATGGCCTCCAGCTCAATTGTAATCAGCTCGAGGCTTTTTTTGACTCTAAAGCGGAAAAGCTCAGCAAGTTAGTCACCTCTGAAGATGTCGTAGTGAGTAAAGTGGGTCGTGAACTTTACGAAAAGTTTTTTAAGGGCTATACGCGCAAGCAATGGGATCTTGATCCGTCAGAATTAGATGCCTCCGTAACAGCAAGAGTTCCTACGAGAACCAATCTGGATGACCGGTATTTTACGGATATCTACCAAGCGATGCCATCCCATGGATACACAAAAATGTTCCAAAAGATGTTATCTCATCCCAACATCAAGATCATGTTAAATACGGATTACAAAGAAATTGTCGATATGATTCCTCATAAGATGATGATCTATACCGGACCTATTGATAGCTATTTTAATTACTGCTATGGAAGGTTGCCGTATCGCTCCATTGAATTTAAATTTGAAACGATAGAATCAGAAGTGTTTCAATCTACAGGAACGATCAACTTTCCCAACGAACATCCTTACACACGGATAACAGAGTTTAAATATTTGACCGGCCAAAAACACCCAAAAACCTCGATTGTTTATGAATATCCGCAGGCGGAGGGTGACCCATATTACCCCATTCCCCGCCCTGAAAATGCTGAGATCTATAAAAAATATCAGCGATTGGCAAATACTATGACCAATACTTATTTTACTGGTCGGTTAGCCACATATCGATATTATAACATGGATCAGGTGGTTGCACAATCTTTAGCCTTATTTGAGAAGATTACGCAGCGTCAGTCCGAAAATCATGTTAATGGGAATGGACAGCAAGTGTATCAAAAGGCCTGAAATCTGGGGAGGCCTTGAGTGTTCTTTCAATAGGGTAAAAAATCTTTATATGGATCAATTACTCTATTGTGGTCACTATTCCAGGGCCGTTCAGGATATTGATAGGATCGGATCGTTGGGCTTAAAAGCCATGCGCTATCCCATTCTGTGGGAACGACTTCAACCATCGCTTAGCCATAGCGTTGACTGGGGGTCAGTGGAAGCTCCATTGCACTCGTTGCTTAAAAATAATATCACCCCTATAGTCGGTTTAATGCACCATGGAAGCGGGCCCGCTTATTCAGATATTCTTCAGCCCGGTTTTGCTGCCAGCTTGAAAGATTTTGCCGGTCAGGTAGCTAGAAAATTTCCATGGGTTGAAT
>JBDSIM010000007.1:0-13230 GCA_039917935.1 Cyclobacteriaceae bacterium
TTGTCGTAGGAAGTAAGATATCCTATATCGGCGGCATAAACCCCCAGGTTCAGCGCAGCTTTGTCGTTGTGTGTAGTGTATTGCTCTACTTTTTCTCGACTGTTCACAAGCCCCTGATTAAACTCAGCCCCGGATGCCTGAATCAAATAAGGGATTTCAGATGGCGGGGGGATTTTGTAAGCCACCGAATCTATTTGCGCTTTAAGGGTTTCGTTCGCCTCATCAAACTCTTTTGATGTCTCGCCTTTATCCTCACTGGAGGTAGCACACGATCCCAAACCAAGGGCTAGAATGGGTATTAAAAAGAAAAGAGCAGGTCGGATTAATTTCATAGGTTCATTCATTTTTTTTTGAAGACATATAATAACCATTCTCCTCAACCCCCGAAGGAAGAATTGATGAATGGGTATTTCATGTCAATACTTAAGTTTAGCAGGTCAATTTTACTACATTTTTTAATGGGATAAAACCACACTCATTATATTTTTAAGTCAATTTATGGTTTTTGGTAGCTTTTTAGGTATGTTTCGAGACTGTTCACTCAAAGTGCCTATGCCGAAGCTGGTTGATAAAACCGTTCTTATCGATGATAGTGAAATAGATTTATTCATCCACCGGCGGTTTCTGGAGGTCTGCCAGTTTTCAAAAGAACTGATCTCCTATAAATCGGCAGAGGCTGCTCTGGAATGGCTGAGAAATCTCAATGGGGATTCACCGCCCAATATTATTTTTCTTGACCTGAATATGCCATTGGTTGATGGATTTGCCTTTCTGAAACAATTTGCCCTGCTACCGGAGAAAATTATTGGCCAGGCCCAAATCGTTGTACTCACGAGCTCCAATAGTGTTACGGACCGCCAGCAGGTTTTCGAGCACAAAAATGTAATCCAAATGATTACAAAGCCTATCAAACAAACAGATATCGAAGCCTTGAGAACGCTCGTTACTCGGTGAAGGGCTCACAGTTGAAAGTTTTAAACTGAAATAAGCTTTCAATTAACTTCCCTCTAACTCACTCACTCACTTACTTTCATTTTAGAGATCCACTCATGGATTTTGCCTTCAAGCAGGTTCAGTGGCAGGTTGCCATACTTAAGAACTTCGTCGTGAAATAAACCAATGTTAAATTCGTCTCCGAGCGCCTGTTCCGCTTCCATGCGCAAGCCTTTAATCTTAAGTTGCCCGATCTTATAAGATAACGCCTGACCAGGAATGGCCATGTAACGTTCAATTTCAGCAACGGTTCCCTGGAATGAGATGGGTTCATTGTCCATCATATATTGAACCGCCTTCTCGCGAGTCCAGCCTTTTGTGTGTAAACCTACATCAACGACAAGCCTGATGGCCCGGTGCATTTCATCACCCAAGTGACCAAAATATTGGATCGGGTCACTGTATAAGCCAAGTTGCCTGCCCAGGGATTCGGTATACAATGCCCAACCTTCCCCATATGCGCCATACCACAGCGCCCTCCTGAAGCGAGGAAGATCCTGATTCTCCATCTGTAAGGAACTTTGATAGTGGTGGCCTGGAATAGCTTCGTGCAAAAACAAAGTCTCCATTCCGGAAGCATTAAATTCCTGAGCATTGATTACCGGAACGTAAAAAATTCCCGGCCTGGAGCCATCCGGCGCACCGAAACTATATTCAGCGCTGGCCGACATTTCCCTGAATTCTTCGGTTTGTCGTACCTCAAATGCAGTTTTTGGTGTCCGGTTAAAAAGTGATTTTAATTGCGGCTGAATTCTGGATTCAATCGCTTTAAAAGCATCAATTACCTCCTGATCAGTTTTAAAAGGCTTAAAAATACTGTCTTCGCTTACATACTTAAAAAATGATTTTAAGTCACCTTTAAAGCCAACCTCATTTTTTACTTTTTCCATTTCCCCCCGAATGCGTGCTACTTCAGATTCTCCTAACCGAAAAATTGAATCCGGGGTAAGATCGGTTGTCGTCCACAACCTCACCATCTCCTGATAATAAGACTGGCCATTCGGGATATCGCTGATGCCAGCCGAGGTCCGTGTTTTAGGAACATATTCATCCTTGATAAAATTGTACAGCCTGGTATAAGCGGGTACAATTTTCTCTGAAATAGCTTTTGAATAAGCATCGTTCAGGCGGGCTTTTTCTTTGGCGTCGATGGAATCAGGAATGTTGGTGATAGGCTGGTAAAATATACTTTTTGTGACATCCGTAACGATCATATCTTTTGCCTGAGGAAGCACCCTTTCCATGAGAATCTTCGGAAAAGTATATCCCTGTTCAAGTCCTTTCCGCATATTGACAATAGCAGTATCTACCCAGACGGCAAAGCCATCTATTCGCTTCAGAAAGTCATCGTAATCCTTAACCTTTTTGAAGGGCTGAAAACTTTGTCCGCTACCGATTTGTGGAATGGTCAGGGTCATCCCCCAAAATTGCTGAACCGGCATCAGGTGATCGGGATATCTTAATAACCCCTGGCGGAACCCGGTCTCATAGACCAATATGTCGTAGCTGACCTTTTGTTGTTCACTCAGCTTTTCGCGATCGAACTGCTGGAGAGAGTCCTGAAAGGTTTTGTAAAAAGCCCGCAATTCATTCCGGAATTGGTTGCTGATGTCATTGGGTAGTTGATCATTGTACCTTTTATCGGCGATCATGGTTGCCTCCAGCGGGTTCATTTTTAAAAATGATTCGTAATAACGGTCGACAAATGAATCAAAAGGATCAGCAGAAGTCGATGTTGATATTTCCCTGGTAGCGCAAGCGCCCAGAAGGGTCGCGAATACCAGCACGTAGTACTTTTTCATAGCGAACAATTTGAAGGCGCAAATTATACAAAAGATGTCCTTAAAAGATCCCCCAAACCATGGGTAATATAGCCGCCTGCAAACAAACCTGTTTCGCGATTCAGCGGAATACTTAATTTTGGCTTCTATTTTAAGATAATGAGCGACTATAATAAGGAGGAAATCCGCCGAATTGAGGAAAAGTGGCGAAATGAGTGGAAGAAACGGCAGGTTTACAAAGTGCAGTCCGGGGCATCAAAAAAGCCCAAATACTATGTTCTGGATATGTTCCCCTACCCTTCTGGAGCCGGACTGCATGTAGGTCACCCGCTGGGTTATATTGCCTCGGATATTGTTGCCCGTTTCAAGCGTCTGAAGGGATTTCATGTTTTGCATCCCATGGGTTTTGATGCTTTTGGCCTTCCGGCCGAGCAATATGCGATCGAGCACGGCATACATCCCGCAAAATCTACAGCGCAGAACATTGAAAATTTTATTCGTCAGATGGATAAGATCGGTTTCTGTTATGACTGGAGCCTCGAAGTCCGCACCTGTGACCCCGCCTATTATAAATGGACCCAGTGGATCTTCCTGCAGATCTTTGATAGCTGGTTTAACAGGAAGAACAACAAGGCTGATCGGATTGCTGGGCTAGCACGGATTTTTGAAACCGAGGGAAATGCTAATCACTTATTTCCCAATCTCAAATACAAGCTTCCAGGATCGAACGAAACAGTTTTTACTGCGGCCGATTGGAAAAAATACGACGAACGGACCCGCCAGGAGATCCTGATGCAGTATCGTCTTGCCTATCTCGCTTACACGGATGTCAACTGGTGTGAAGCACTAGGTACAGTGTTGGCCAACGACGAAGTTATCAACGGAGTAAGTTATCGCGGAGGGTTTCCCGTGGTAAAAAAACAAATGCGTCAGTGGAGTCTTCGGATCACCGAATTTGCTGAACGCTTGTTGAAGGGTCTTGATGAAATAGACTTCAGTGATTCCATGAAAGATATCCAGCGAAACTGGATTGGGAAAAGCACGGGTGCCAAGGTTACCTTTAAGATCGGGAGTGAAAAGTCGAAAGTTGCTGACATGATGGTGTTCACCACACGGCCCGAAACAATTTTCGGTGTTGATTTTATGGTGGTGGCACCTGAACATGAAATGGTGAAAGATATTACCAGTGAAAGTCAGCGGAAGGCGATTGAGAAATATTTAGCGTATGTAGAAAGCAGGTCAGAAATTGACCGGATGGCGGAAGTAAAAAAGATCACCGGTGAATTTACGGGAGCATATGCTATCAATCCGTTTGACGGGAGAGAGATCCCGATCTGGATCAGCGAATATGTGCTGGCTGGTTATGGAACAGGTGCTATCATGGCAGTTCCTTGTGGTGACGAACGCGATCATAAATTTGCGAAACATTTTAATTTGCCGATCACCAATATCATCGGGTCGTATTACAATGGGAAGGAAGCAAATCCTACTTATGATGCGGTACTGGAAAATTCCGATTTTCTGAATGGTTTGCAGATGAAAGAAGCCATTCCCGAAGTCGTGAATAAGTTGGAGAAATTGGGAATCGGACAACGGCAGGTGAACTACAAAATGCGCGATGCCGGATGGAGCAGGCAACGTTATTGGGGTGAACCATTCCCTGTGATTTACCGGGATGACATGCCGTATGCGATGGATGAAAAAGACCTTCCTCTCGAGCTTCCGGATTCAAATTATTTCCGACCCTCCGGTACGGGAGAAGGACCACTTGCCAACCTGAAGGACTGGATCCGGATCAATGATCATGAGCGCAGGGATTCAAATACGATGCCTACTCACGCGGGAGCCGCCTGGTATTTCCTGCGGTTTACGGATCCGCACAACAAGGAAAAGTTTGCCAGCCGCGAAGCGCTGGATTACTGGGGACAGGTGGATGTTTATATTGGCGGTGCCGAACATGCAGTAGCCCACCTGTTGTATGCAAGACTTTGGGTGAAGATCTTACATGATCTTGGATATTTAAATTTCGATGAACCTTTTAAGAAACTCATTAATCAGGGAAAGATCACGGGCGATTCACGATACGTTTATCGTGTCAGGGGTACACACAAATTTGTTTCGGCGGGGTTAAAAGACCGGTATGAAACAGATCCTTTGCATGTTGATGTTAATATCGTCAACGGACTTGAACTGAATCTGGAAGCTTTTACGCAATGGAAGCCTGATTTCGCTAACGCGGAATTCATTCTGGAGGAAGGTCAATACATTTGCGGATCCGCCATCGAGAAAATGAGCAAGTCGTATTTTAATGTGGTGAACCCTGATGACATTATCGATAGTTATGGCGCAGACACTTTGCGGATGTACGAAATGTTTCTGGGTCCGTTAGAGCAATCGAAACCCTGGAACACGAATGGTATTGATGGGGTGTTTAAGTTTTTACGGAAGTTCTGGAATTTGTATCACGATCAGAAAGGGAATGTTTCTGTTAGTGGTGAAGGTCCAACGCGGGAGGAATTGAAAGTGCTGCATAAGACCATCAAGAAGATCGAGAGCGATGTTGATAATTTTTCCTTTAACACCTCAGTGAGTGAGCTGATGATCTGTGTGAACGAATTGACTTCGCTTAAGACCAACAAGCGCGCGATCCTGGAGCCACTCGTGATCAGCCTGGCACCCTTTGCGCCGCATATGGCCGAAGAACTTTGGGAGAAGCTTGGACATAGCGAAACGATTCTGAATGCATCCTTTCCTGAATACAAGGAAGAATATCTGAAAGAAAATTCATTTGAGTATCCCATCTCCATTAACGGAAAGGTCCGCGCGAAAATGGCGTTTGCTTTGGATATGCCGAAGGAAGATATCGAGAAGGTTGTTCTGGCCTCTGAAATTGTTAACAAATGGTCGGAAGGAAAACCGCCAAAGAAAATTATTGTGGTGCAAGGGAGGATTGTGAATGTGGTGCTGTAGGCGGTGACAGGTTGCAGGTTGCAAGTGGCAAGTTGCATGCGCCATGTGAGTCGGTTTATCATTTTAAATGGCCAATAATTCCGAAGGGGATGATCTTACATGCGAACAAATGGCGGGGAAGTTGGGTTGGTAAAAGGTCTAAACTCACGTTCGGCTGGCCGTACCCTCCATCCAAAATTTGGCGATATTCCCGCATAGCAATCTGAATCAACTTTTATTACCTTAGGACACTGAAATCCAAACCATGCGCTATTCTAAAATTGTCGGCCTAGGTCACCACGTTCCTGAAAATATTATTACCAATGATTACCTCTCCACGTTAATGGACACCAACAACGCATGGATCATTGAACGTACAGGGATAGAGCAAAGACGGTGGATTGATCCGGCCAAGGATACGGTAGCCAATATGGCTGCGAAAGCCACGCGTATGGCTTTGAAACGGGCAAAACTCACCGAAAAAGATATTGACTTTATTGTCTTTGCCACCATCACGCCGGATTATTTCTTTCCCGGTTCAGGAGTTTTATTACAGCGTGAATTAGCCCTTGAAAGTATTGCAGCACTTGATATCCGCAATGCTTGTTCCGGTTTTATTTATGCCTTATCAATTGCTGACCAATTTATTAAAACAGGTATGTATAAGACTGTTCTGGTCGTTGGCGCTGAAATCCAATCTACCGCGTTGGATATTTCTACTGAAGGCCGAAACACGGCGGTGATTTTTGGTGATGGCGCGGGAGCTGCTATCCTCCAGTCATCTGAAAAGCCTGGCATATTGTCGACACACCTGCATTCCGATGGACGTTATGCGGAGGAGCTTTATATTAAGGACCCGGGCAGTAGCCGGCCTAATGCTGAAAGGCAACCTGCCCGGATTACAGACACCTCCACTTTCAAAGTGGTTATGAACGGAAACCAGGTTTTTAAACATGCCATCGTAAGATTTACAGAGGTCATTAATGAAGCGCTGTCAGCGAACCATCTGAAAAAAGAAGATATCACCCTTTTGGTTCCCCATCAGGCTAACCTCCGGATCAGTCAGTACATTCAGGAAAAACTCGGATTGACCAATGACCAGGTCTATAACAATATCATGCGCTATGGCAATACGACCGCGGGTTCAATTCCCATCGCGATGAGCGAAGCCTGGGCAGAAGGTAAAATGAAAGAAAATGATTTAATTTGTTTAGCCGCATTTGGCAGTGGGTTCACATGGGCTTCTGCACTCATACGGTGGTAAACCCTGTATCATGAAGACATCCTCTTACAACCCCAGCCCGCTTGAAGTTGATTTCGCCAACGCCCTCCACATCCTGCAGAAGGACATCGAGAAGCATTTACAATATAACCACATTACCCACGTAGAGAATAACCTGAACAAAGACAACCCGATGGTTAGATTCAACCTGGTCGATGAAGATGGGGATCCGCACGAAATTGTGGTCCGCATCATTCAAATTCCTGATAAATTTTAATGCTCAAATAAGGTTCCCCTATGTCGATACTCATCGTTCTGTTCTGTATTGCAATCCTTGTCGTGTTGATTACGGTGTTTAAAATAAATGCTTTTCTCGCATTTTTAATTATCTCTATTCTCGCAGGACTTTTTCTCGGAATTGATGCCAGTCAGATCGGAGGTTCCATTCAAAAAGGGATTGGTGACATGCTGGGATCCCTCGTTATCGTGATTGTGGCCGGAGCCATGCTCGGCAAGCTTGTATCTGATAGTGGTGGCGCACAACGCATCGCCTCAGGAATGATGTATCTTTTCGGAGAACGTTACATTCATTGGGCCCTGATGATTACAGGATTTATTATTGGCATTCCATTATTTTACAACGTGGGTTTTGTGCTCGTAATTCCGTTAATATTTTCGGTTGTATACCGCTATAAATTTCCAGCCGTGTATATAGGCCTCCCCATGTTGGCGGCGTTATCAGTAACCCATGGCTTCTTACCACCCCACCCGTCACCGTCCTATCTGGTAGCACAATTCGACGCGGATATGGGTCAAACTTTGTTATATGGAATTATTGTCGGTATTCCTACCGTCATCATTGCCGGGCCATTATTTGCAAAAACCCTCAGGGGAATTCACACTGATTTGCCAAAAACATTTCAACCATCATCCGTTCCTGATGATCAGTTACCAAGCCTTTTTAATAGTGTTTTCTCTTCTCTATTACCGGTGATCCTCCTGGCGGCAACTACTTTGTTATCGCCCTATATCCCTAAGGAGGGAATGATCAACAAGATTTTTGTTTTTGTCAGTGACCCTGCCATGGTGCTGTTGATTTCCCTGGCCGTCGCAACCTATACCCTGGGGCTCAGCAGGGGGATGGGTATGAAAAGAATCATGGACACCTATGGCGATGCGGTGAAGGACATTGCCATGATCCTGTTAATCATGAGTGGCGCCGGCGCGTTGAAACAGATTTTAATCGACAGCGGGGTAAGTAATGAGATTGGAATTTTATTAATCGGTATGGATGTTCATCCGCTGATCTTAGGATGGGCGATCGCTTGTGTTATCAGAGTCTGTGTTGGGTCGGCAACAGTGGCCGGATTAACCGCTGCCGGTATTGTACTGCCACTACTGAGCCAGTCAGATGTTAATCCGAATCTTATGGTACTAGCCATCGGAGCGGGCAGCCTGATGTTCTCCCATGTAAATGATGGTGGATTTTGGCTTTTCAAAGAATACTTCAACCTTAGCATCAAAGATACCCTTCGTTCCTGGTCGGTGATGGAATCCATTGTTGCTGTTGTTGGGATAATCGGTGTCTTGATCTTAAATGCTATTATATAATCTATGAACACAACCACAGCTGATCAGCGTTTTGAAAAACTAGGACTCACTTTACCTCCTGCACCCAAACCGATAGGCGTTTACAAACCATTCCTGATCGTAAATAATCTGGTGTATGTTTCTGGTCACGGTACCATAAAATCCGACGGCAGTCTGATTATTGGCAGAATCGGAAAAGACTTCTCTATGGAAGAAGGCAAGGCAGCAGCCCAGCAGGTCGGGCTTGCCATACTGGCCACGCTTCACAAAAACCTGGGAAGCTTTGACAAGATTAAACGCGTCATAAAAGTTTTGGGTATGGTGAATTGCACACCCGATTTTGAACGTCATCCTTTTGTAATGAATGGTTGCAGCGAACTTTTTGCTAAGGTCTGGGGAGATGATAACGGTGTAGGTGTACGCAGCGCTGTAGGAATGGGCTCCCTGCCCGATAATATACCCGTTGAAATTGAAGCGATATTTGAGCTCCACTAATCCCCATGAAAGCAGACTGGTATACCATTAATAATGCAGCTGAAATTGATTCTCCTTCCCTCATTATTTATTCCGACAGGGTAAAAAGTAATATCAAACTTTTAAAAACCTTTGTCCTTGACACCGGGCAATTGAGGCCGCATATAAAAACCCATAAGTGTCCGGAAGTAATCAGACTAATGCTCGAAGCCGGCCTCACAAAATTTAAATGCGCTACCATTGCCGAAGCTGAAATACTGGCGAAGGAAGGCGCCAAAGATGTGTTGCTGGCGTATCAACCATTAGGGCCAAAAGCGGAAAGATTCTGCCAACTGCAGCGCCTTTTTGTTGGAACGATTTTTTCGTGTTTGATAGACAACGAAAAAACATTAGCGGATTTATCAACGATCGCCTCAGGCCACCATCTTACTATCAGGGTTTTTCTGGACCTCAACGTAGGCATGAACCGCACGGGGATCACTCCAGGTCAGGAAGCGCTTGCACTATACCAGAAAGCCATTCATACAAAGGGCATTGATATCATCGGGCTTCACGCCTACGATGGCCACCTTCGTGACGCCGATCTTCAGGTCAGAACCCGCAAGTGCAATGAAGCTTTTCTCCCGGTCATACAACTTCAAAACGAGATAAAAAAAATTACAGGAAGGTTGCCGCTGATCGTTGCGGGGGGAACACCAACCTTTCCCATACACGCTCAGAATAAGAATGTTGAATGCAGTCCCGGAACTTTTATTTTTTGGGATAAAGGGTATGAAAATATTCTGGCAGAACAACCTTTTCAGTTCGCAGCTCTGGTCATGACCCGGATTATTTCAAAACCGGACAACGAAACCATTTGCGTTGACCTTGGTCATAAATCGATCGCGTCGGAGAATGCGTTGAGTAACCGCGTGTATTTTCTGAATGCACCGGAACTTGAGCCCATTGGCCATAGCGAAGAGCATATGGTTTTTAAAACAGTTAAACACAATGTTTATCAGGTGGGGGATGTTTTGTATGGGATACCACACCACATTTGTCCGACCGTTGCCCTATACGACGTAGCCTCAGTTTGCAGTGGAAATACCTGTTTGGAAAGGTGGGATATTTCAGCACGCAAGCGCACAGTAACCATTTGAAAATTGACGACTAAAAAAACCAGACATGTTCATTGTTGATGCCCATCTCGATCTCAGTATGAATGCCATGGAATGGAATCGCGACCTTCGAAAACCCATCCATGAGATCAGGGAACGTGAAAAAGGTTTGACGGATAAACCTGACCGGGGAAATTCAACCGTGTGTTTTTCCGAGTTAAGGAAAGGGAATATCGGGCTCGTGGTAGCCACGCAGATTGCGCGATACGTTAGCCCTGAAAATCCGCTTCCGGGTTGGCATTCTCCTGAGCAGGCATGGGCACAAACCCAGGGTCAGTTAGCGTGGTATAAAGCCATGGAAGAAGATGGCCAATTGGTTTCCATCAAAGACCGGAAAAGTCTGGAAGCACATCTGGAATATTGGGAAACCGGAAATAATAAGGATGAAAAACCCATTGGTTATATTCTGAGTCTGGAGGGCGCCGATTCGATTGTAACGTTAAATCATTTGGAGAAAGCCTTCCGGTATGGTCTTCGTGCCCTTGGGCCCGCGCACTATGGGCCTGGCCGGTACGCACAGGGAACGGATGCTACCGGATTCATGGGAGCAAAAGGAAGGGCTTTGTTGAAGGAGATGCAAAACCTGAATATCATACTGGATGCTACGCATCTGTGCGATGATAGCTTTTGGGAAGCGCTTGAACACTTCAATGGGCCGGTTTGGGCCAGTCATAATAATTGTCGTGCGCTGGTCAACCACAATCGCCAGTTTAGCGATGACCAGCTAAAAGAATTGATCGCGCGCGGGGCGGTTATCGGTGGGGTGCTTGATGCCTGGATGATGGTGCCAAATTGGGTGCGCCGTGTTTCCACCTCCAAAGAAATGAATTGCCACCTCGAAGTATTGATTGATCATATGGACCATATTTGTCAACTTGCCGGGAATGCCAACCACATTGGAATTGGTTCCGATCTCGATGGGGCTTTCGGAAAAGAACAAAGTCCTTTTGATCTGGATACCATTGCAGACCTTCAGAAAATCCCTGTTCTGTTAAAAAAAAGGGGCTATTCCGACGCTGATATTCTGAATATCGCGCATGGCAACTGGCTGAGGTTCATTAAGAAAGCATGGTCTTAAGAGCATTGATCCCGAAAAGGGTTCATTAAACTGATGCATTAACTCTACAACCGCGAATTCTCCTTAAAAATTAACCGCTTTATTTGATTTGGAAGGCAATTTTTCTTTTGAAGAAGTTGGGACACTTTTTTTCTGTTACTGCGTTATATTTAGCGTAAATTCATCCTGATGAAAAAAAGAATTATCCTCCTCTTTTCTGCCGTTTCGGTTTTCGTATTACTATCTTTTACAAGTCCGGCAGACCGCTATTTCGAGATTGCGAAGAATCTTGACATATTTGCCACCCTTTTTAAGGAGGTGAATGCCTTGTATGTGGATGAGGTCAACCCCAACAAACTGGTAAGGACCGGTATTGACGCCATGCTGGCATCGCTGGATCCCTATACGAATTATATCCCCGAAGATGAAGTAGAAGATTACCGCACCATTAATACAGGCCAGTACGGAGGCATTGGCGCGATAACACGCGAAATTAATGACCGGACGATTGTGACAATGATCATAGACGGATATGGTGCTCAGAAAGGAGGGCTGGAGATAGGGGATGAAATCATAAAAATAGATGGCGTTGAGCTTTCCAAGTTATCACGGGAGGAGTCAAGCCAGTTAATGAAAGGGCAGGTGGGAACTTCGGTAAAGCTGGCGGTAAAAAGATATGGTTCAGATAAACCCATTGATCTTCAATTCAAGCGTGAGAAGGTAAAGGTGAACAATGTTCCTTTTTTCGGAATGGTGGGCAACGATATTGCATACATTCATTTATCTGATTTCACACCCGATGCGGGAAAAGAAGTCAAGAATGCCCTGGCTGCATTAAAGGAAAAAGGTGCAAAAGGTATTATCCTCGACTTACGGGGTAACCCCGGAGGATTGCTGATCGAAGCGGTCAACATTACTAACCTTTTCATTCCGAAGGGAAAGATTGTGGTGAGCACGAAAGGGAAGATCCCTGAAAATAATCTGAAATATGAAACCTTAAACAATCCGCTGGACACTGAGATCCCTGTTACGGTTTTAATTAACCGCGGAAGTGCCTCCGCTTCCGAGATTGTTGCAGGAACACTTCAGGATTATGACCGGGCAGTGGTGATCGGGGAAAAATCCTACGGAAAAGGGCTCGTGCAGGTAAGCCGCCCGTTGTCTTATAATTCACAGCTTAAGGTAACTACTGCAAAATATTACACGCCGACGGGACGGTGTATCCAGGTTTTGGATTATGCTCACAGGCGAGATGATGGCAGCGTTTTAACCATTCCTGATTCGCTTAAAGGAACCTTTAAAACTACTAACGGACGGACCGTCTATGATGGCGGAGGTATCGACCCGGATATTAAGATTGAAGGATTCGAAGCGCATCCTCTGACCCAGGTTTTATTTGAAAAGGGATTTATTTTCGACTACGTGACGGAGTACGTTCATAAACATCCCAACACTATTGACGCCCGCGAATTTAGTTTAACGGATGAGGACTATCAACAGTTTGTAACCTGGATGAAAGGGAAAAATTATACCTATAAGTCCTATCTCGAATATGGTGTCCAGCAATTAATTGAGGAATCGAAGAAAGAAAAATACTATGATGGTTTAAAAGCGCAGCTCGATCAGATCAATAACCGACTCGTGGAAAGCAAGAAAAATGAACTGGTACTATATAAAGATCAGATTAAAAGATTGATGGAAGAGGAAATTGTGGCAAGATATCATCTGGACAGGGGCCGCATCGAATCTGGATTTAAGCACGACGGAGAAGTTAAAAAAGCCGTAGAGGTGCTTCACAATATTCCACAGTACAAGAAGGTACTCAGCATCCCATAACACAAAACAAAATTCAACTGATCAACCTGTCTCCGCATTGTCTCACGTCTCGTGGATGCTGCGGAAGCGACGATCAATTTGCGCTCCGACACCGCAGGAGCCCCCGAGACAGTAGACTCTGCGAATACGAGATAATTAAATTACCAAGGAAGATCTCTGTGAGACGCGGTG
>JBDSIM010000008.1:0-16633 GCA_039917935.1 Cyclobacteriaceae bacterium
AATAATTCCTGGCATTTTTCTTCTGCTATGGCTTTATACCGTTCCGAATTTTTTTTCCACACCACTTGATGGCGGTTGGCATCAGCAGTAAAAGTACTGCCATCGGTGAAGTAATTCTCGACCTGGACATAACCATGATCTACCAGAAACAAAAGCAGTTCTTTAAAGAGATCTTCAATGGTGTCCTTTAATATTCCACTTCTAAATAGGTTAATGGTGCGAAAATCCGGGCGATTATATGCGGCAAGCCACATAAAAGTCACATCCTGAGCAAGTGCCTTAGCTATTTTGCGACCTGTGTAAATTTTCATTGCATACCCGTACAACAATACTTTTATCAGCATTTTTGGATGATAGGAACTTGCTCCACCTCCTTCATATTGATTCACAATAGAGCTTATATCCAGCTTCTCAACTACTTGATTCACAACACGTACCAGGTGATTTTTTGGAATAAATTCCTCCAGGCTTGGAGGTAACAATTGAATTTGTTTTTGATTGTATTCCTTAAATGCAGCTTTACTTGTAATTTTGCCCATACATAATTATTGTTTCTCAAAACTAAATTATGGCATCGGCCTCTTCTTTCAAAAGAAGGGGCCGACTTTTTAGTCAGCCCCGGACCGGTTTGTCCGCCAAGGACAAAGGGGAGGTGACGTGAGTACGATTAATTGCCACCACAAAACCATTTGATCATAGTCACCTCCACGGCCCCATCGCGTAAGGTCCCGCTTGTGGACAAAATGTTTTCACCGTCGGCTGTTGAAGTAACAACAGTCTAACGCCCACTAGTTCAACCAACTCAATAACTGTGAACCATCGACTGTCAGCCACTGACAACTCACTAAGAAGACTTTGAGCCTTCAACAAGGTAAGCAGGCTGATCTGATTCAAGGTCCTTATTAAAAAAGCCGCCCTTATTTTGTTTTTGACCCAAGGATTGCTCCACAATTAACTTCGCACACACAATCATATTTCTCAATTCATACCATGAAGCGGAAAGTATGAAGGATTTCTCCCCTTCTTGTATTTCGCGATCCCATGCATTTAATTGCTGTAAAGCATAATGCAGTCCCTTGTTAGTTCTCACAATGCCGGCATATTCACTCATCAGATTCTGCAGGAATGTTTTTTTTTCGAAAAGCCCGGCACTATTTACTGATATACCCGGAAGTTCTGTCGCTGATTCAGGCAGCCATGAAGAAACCGCTATCTGATCCAGGTATTTTTCAATATCGAGAAAACAATTGTGTGCAAATACCGTGGCTTCAAGAAGGGAATTGGAAGCCAGCCGGTTTGCGCCGTGCAATCCGGTATTGGAACATTCACCACAGGCATAAAGATTTTGAAGGGAGGTCCGGCTTTGAAGGTCAACATCGATACCGCCACATAAATAATGGGCAGCAGGGGCTACCGGAATAAGATCTTGTTTGATATCAATACCAATGGACAAGCATTTCCTGTAAATATTGGGAAAGTGATTCAGCAGTTCTTCTTCAGGAATATGAGTACAATCCAGAAAAACAGAATGCCCGTTATTTATTAAAATTTCCGTTGCAATAGCGCGTGACACCACATCCCTGCATGCAAGTTCCCCATCGGCATGATATTGAAACATAAAACGCTCACCTGCAATATTCCTCAGATAAGCCCCTTGTCCACGTACCGCTTCTGAAATCAAAAATCCAGGATTGGTGTTTGCGTCGAAAAGTGCCGTGGGATGAAATTGTACAAATTCCATATTACTGACTTTTGCGCCCGCGCGATAAGCCATGGCAATACCATCGCCGGTTGCGATCACAGGATTGGTTGTCGTACGATAAAGTTGTCCGATGCCACCTGTTGCCAGCACCGTAACGGGAGCAATATATTTTTCAATACAATCCGTTTCAAGATTAAGAACATATGCCCCGCAGCAAGTCACCTTTCCTTCTGGCAAAACCGCTTCTTCTGTGATCAGGTCAATGGCAACATGGTGTGAAAGCAAAGTGATGTTCGGCAAGGTCTTAACTTTTTCAAGCAAAGCTTTGGAAATATTTAAACCGGTTACATCCTGAAAATGTATGATCCGGTTAGCCTTGTGCCCACCTTCCCTTCCCAGCATCAGATCACCGGATGGATCGCGGTCAAAATCGACACCCATCTCAATTAATTCCCGAAGCCTGGCAGGCGCCTGCAGAATGACATGCTTCACCACAGCAGGATCACATAATCCATCCCCGGCTTTCATGGTATCCTCGATGTGGTCTTCAAAAGAATCATGGATAAGGTCAGACACGACAGCGATACCACCCTGCGCATACCGCGTGTTGGACTCAACCGATTCTTGCTTCGTTATAACAATACATTTCCGGTGAGGAAATCTTTGTGCTACTTTAATAGCAACAGAGAGCCCTGCAATACCTGAACCTACTATGAGTACATCTGTATGGGGCATATCAGTTTCGGGAAATTTCCAACATACGCTGAATGGGAAGCAACGCCTTAAGCCGTAAGGACTCTTCTATTTCAATGACAGGTTCTTCATTCACCATACAAGCCAAAAGTTTAGTGAGTGTATTTTTCTTCATAAAACCACATTCACTGCAGGCACAGGTATTATCCTCATGCGTGGGTGCGGGAATCAATAGCTTACCCGGCACTTCCTTCTCCATGGCATGCAGGATACCCGCTTCCGTCGCTACAATAAATTGCTGACTTGGTTCCCTTTTAACAAAGTTGATCATGCCGGTTGTAGAGCCAACGTAATGGGCTACCTGCAGCAAATGCATTTCAGATTCAGGGTGTGCAACGATCTTCGCATCGGGGTATTGTAGATGGAGGTTAAGCAGTTTATCAATGGCAAAAGCTTCATGTACCACACATGCACCATCCCATAAAAGCATTTCACGTCCTGTTTTCTTCATGAGGTAGCGGCCAAGATTTTTATCCGGTGCAAAGATGATGGGTTCATCAGCAGGGATGGAACGCACAATTTTTTCTGCATTCGAAGATGTACAAATGATATCGCTCATAGCTTTTATTTCTGCCGAGCAATTGATATACGTAATCACTCTGTGCCGGGGATGCGCTTCGAGAAACATTTGAAAGTCAGGTGGCTGGCAAGAGTCGGCTAACGAACATCCCGCTTCCATGTCGGGTAACAAAACTTTGGCGTGTGGATTTAATATTTTGGCTGTTTGAGCCATAAAATGAACACCTGCAAAAACGATTGTTTGTGCCTTCATAGACGCCGCGTATTGTGATAATCCCAGGCTATCGCCGACATAATCGGCAAGGTCCTGGATTTCAGCTTGCTGATAATAATGCGCTAACAAAACAATATTTCTGTGTTGCTTAATCCGCCGGATCTCACTTTGTAATTTATTTTGATCTGGAACCAGTATTTTCATGCTTTGAAATTATTCAACGACCCCTGAACTTTGTTATCCAACGTATCATAATTCTTAATTGCTTTATATAGGCTATCAATGCAGATAAAAAACGAAAGTCCACAAATTCCGCTAAAGTCATAGCACAATCTTATGACCCTCTAAAAAAAGTTTGCCTTCTCTTTCCATCTTCTTCACCGTCCTGATAACCGTTTGCACCCGTAAGCCGCTCATATCGGCAAGTTGCTGGCGGGTATAGGGTATAATGATTTTACCATTACCTCCGGGTTTAATATTTTTAGCCTTATAATACTTTAACAGTGAAAAGATCCGATGGTCTGGATCATAACTGGATATTTCGGAAAGCACCATCGACTTGTAGCGCAACCGCTGGCACAATACCTCATCCATTTTCAGGTGCAGATCAAAATTTTCTTTTAACATCTGAAGAAAATAGTCACCCGGTAGTTTCCATACCTTACAGGTTTCGATGGCCTTTACACTTCCCGGTTAGGGGAATTTCCCGATAAGGGCAGGTTCACCAAAACTTTCGCCGGCATTGAATATTCCCTGAATAAATTCCTGTCCATCCTGGCTAACGATAAACATCTTTACGGATCCTTCTTCTACCTGATAATAGTCAATGCATTGATCACCCTCGTGGAACAGAATCTGTTCTTTTCGAAGATTCACCAGTCTGGCATGATACTGCTCTAAAATCTTTGATGGAAACAACTTTCTCTTTTTTCGGAGAAAATTACGCATCATAACAGGATTAAAAAATGATTTTTGTCAGAAAACTACAGAATCGTACATGCGCCGCCTGAATAGGCCGCTTCTGCCTGCAGATCGGTAGCATCATCCGGTTCAAATACCATGGAAGGTCAATTTCACTTAAACTTTTCACCAGTTTTTCGAAATCAGATTGCGGTATGTCTTCAAAGGGAGCCTGGCTGTAATTTCCGCTATCGAAGGGCAAAACACTCAAGCCGTTGTAAGAGGCCTTGTTTTCCCACGTCCATTCCCCTACTTTTTCCCAGTCGTCTTCCTGTATACTTACTGTAGCGGAAACGTTATTGGCATTACAACCATTGCGATAACCGTTGCGCACCCATTCAGTATTGAATTTTTTAATCCGCGAAAGCAAATCCATCACGCTTTCTTTTCTGAGAACAGACCCTGCAGGTGCCCTCTGCGGAATGCAGATAATAGCCTGTTTGCTGTTTAAAAGATCGTCTTCCAGCAACTCGGGATGGTACTGAAGCAGATACCCATACAAAGCCTCATTCTTTCCAATCCTGACTCTCCTTAAATAATAATCACTATGCCAGGCGTGAATTCCAGAAGAGGTTCCCAGCACAATGGAAGAAGTACCGGAAGGTTTTATCGTTGCACACCGCGCCCCAAATTCAATGTTGATCATCGCGGAAACATGCAGATTTATTTTTTTCACTTCATCGGCTGCTTCTTTCAGATCAAGATCCATGACCTTTCCGCTGGCAATGCCGGTCATACCCACGCCTATCAGTGCCTCGTATTCAGTCGTAGTTTTCCATTTCTCCCGTAAGTAATGGAAGTTTGTAAATCCCGCCTGCAGGGTTCCGAAAAAGGCGGCAGCACGTGCTCGGGCATCCAGGTCTTCCTGGTTTTCAACATCCGAGACATTTACTTCACACAAGTTGCAGAACTGAAATGGTTTCAGGGCAATTTCACAGCAAGGGTTGGTTCCCCAATCCAGGTTATTGGTAAAGTAAAATCCCGGCTCACCGGATCCGGAAAGTTTGATTATTTTCCAAAGATCAAAAAATTCTTTCCGGGTTACCGTTTCCCTGGGAAATACCACCGAGTTGTTGGCACGGCCGCGTTGTTCATTGAGTTCCCACCAGTTTCCAAGGTTACAGGTGAGCATATCTTCGTCTTCATAGGAAAATAACGATATCATGGCAGATCTTCTGATGCCCCAGCCAGCACGGCGTTAGCGATGTGACACATCATGTCGTGACACTCGAGCGAGGTTAGTTTTTCGCTATCATTTTTCCTGTCGAGAATGGCGGAAATATGGGCAATACAAAGTTTCAGTGGTTCTGGGCCCGGGGCTTTACCTCCGGCGGTGACTAACCGTGCACCTTTATGACGGATATCTGAATAATCGAATTCAGGAATATATTCACTCAGACCAAAATATCCTTTCAGCAATACTTTCACAGAATCCGCCCATCCTTCAAGACTATCCCCAACCAGAAACCTCCTGCTCTTTTGTGCTTTCCGGATAGACGGTAAATTTTCTATGTGATGCAATTGAACTGAAAAACCAACACCATATCAAAAATATGGTATGCGATCGCTGCATTTACGTTGTGCGGCAAATACTAAAACAACTTAAGGTAGCAAAACCTGAGGTCGAACTGGGACGGATTTCATTTCTCACCAAGCGGGAGAATATTCTTTCACTTCCTGACAAAAATCACTTGTCAGGCTGCCAGTAGTCATTACGGGGGTATGCAACTATTTGCAATTTCGTCTATGTAAATAATAAGCAGATGAAAAAGCTCAATTAAAATAGAAAAGATGGATTTAGATGAACTGGCGGACACTTTAAAATCAGTTGCCCATCCTGAACGCCTTGCTATTCTTCACTTGATATGTAGTGGTGATTGCAATCCCCTGGTTGTAAGAAATATTTACAGCACACTGCACCTGGATCAGTCAACAACATCGCGACACCTGGGGATCATGAAAAAGGTTAGATTATTGAAACGTGAAGTAAAAAAAGGTAAAACCTATTACGGGTTTAATACAGAGAACAACACGGCTCAGTGTATAAAGCAACTTTTAACAGATTAGGCTATTACTAAAAAAGGAAATGGTAGAAAAAATTATCAGTTGGTCCATTCATAACCGCTTCATGGTGCTGATCGGTATTGTGCTGATTGTTATTGGCGGAACTTATTCAATTATAAATACTCCCGTTGATGCGATCCCTGATCTCTCGGAAAACCAGGTAATCGTTTTTACCGAATGGATGGGACGTAATCCTCAGATCATTGAAGATCAGATCACATATCCGTTGGTCACCAATCTACAAGGTATCCCCAAAATAAAAACTATCAGGGCGGCCTCCATGTTCGGAATGAGTTTCATCTTCGTGATCTTCGATGACGATGCCGAAATTTATTGGTCGCGAACACGGGTCTTAGAACGGTTGAACTATGCGCAAAAATTTCTTCCTCCTGGTATCACACCATCGCTTGGCCCCGATGGAACAGGCATAGGCCATATTTTCTGGTGCACACTGAAAGGAGATGGATATAACCTGGGCGAACTCCGGGCTCTGCAAGACTGGTACGTAAAGTTCGCGCTTCAGAATGTACCGGGTGTTAGCGAAGTGGCTTCTTATGGAGGACTTCAAAAGCAATATCAGATAGCAATAGATCCGCACAAACTCATCATCTATTACGGTGTGCCTTTGATGGATGTAGCTAAAGCCGTTACCAATAACAACCGCGATGTAGGGGGCAGCCTTTTCGAAATGAATGACATGGGCTACATGATCCGAGGGCTCGGCTACATCAAATCACTGGAGGATATAGAGAATATCTCAGTAGGAACTTATCGTTCCATTCCCATTCGCCTGAAGGATGTTGCCAATGTTCAAATGGGCGGTGAGTTAAGACTTGGCATCATTGAAGAAAATGGTGAAGGTGAAGCCGTAGGAGGGATTGTGGTAATGCGCTATGGAGAAAATGCCAAAGATGTTATTGAACAGGTGAAAATACGAATTGAGGAATTTAAGAAGGGACTTCCTGAGGGTGTGGAATTCCACATTGCCTACGACCGAAGCGATCTGATCAACGCGTCTATTGATACGTTATCAGAGCCCTGTGGCAGGAAATACTTATCGTATCATTTATAGTTGTGCTTTTCCTCTTTCATTTCCGTAGCGGGCTGGTGGCCATCTGCTCTATTCTGCTTTCGGTACTGATCGGTTTTATCCTGATGAGACTTTTCGGAGTGACATCCAATATTATGTTGTTAGGGGGTATCGCACTGGCCATTGGCGATGTGGTGGACCCGGGGAATTGTAATGGCCGAGAATGCTTACCGGTCTCTTACCAACAATGTACTTCAAAAAAATAAAAGCGATGGCAACAACTGAAAAACAACGCATAGGAAACACCCGCGAAATTTCCGATGAAGAACGTGTGAAGATTATCGAAGAATCCTCCAAATCGGTGGGGCGCTCCCTGTTCTTTTCGGTGCTCATCATGATCATCTCGTTTGCCCCTATTCTTTTTCTCACCGGTCAGGAGAAAAAACTATTTTCCCCACTCGTATTGACTAAAACATTTTCATTGTTGGGAGCAGCTTTGCTCGCCATTACCGTATCGCCCATGTTGTCGCGTGTTTTCGTAAAAGGAAGATTGGTTCCCGAAAGCCGCAACCCGGTATCCAACTTTTTTGTAAAGATCTATACCCCGGTTATTCGTCTTTGTCAGCCTTTTAAATATGTGACACTCGCAGCCTGTTTTGTACTGGTGGCCGGGAGCACGCCATTTGTGCTCAACCTGGGAACTGAGTTAATGCCTCCCCTCGATGAAGGTCACTGCTCATGATGCCCGTAACTCTTCCGGACGTTTCAAACGCGGAAGCAGGCACCGATCAAATTCCTGTAATGGTACTAAATAAGACCTACTACGGTTGCTGTGAAAAGTGTGTGAGGGATCTCAATACCGATGAGACAGTCCGCTTTGCAGTAGATCCGTATAGCAAACAAACGGTGGACAAGGCCCTGGCCTTTATCACCATGAGCCCGGCTAAGCCTGGCAACATACTCTACTTTGAGTCTGAACTTTGAGTCTGAACAAAACGTTAAAAATATTTACAAAAATGAAACGAAGAGAATTTGTAAAACTTTCAGCAGCCGCAGCCGCTTCCGCAATGGTGATACCACCAGTCTTGCAAAGCTGCATGGACAATATGAATTTGAACATTGGTTCCAATGCAGTACCTATTAAAGAAGGTTTGTTTACCTCACCACTTTCTTTCCCCAATGTAATGACGTCCAATTTCTCAATGAATGCCAAGGGTAACACGGCTACTCTGTTGAATAGCCAAAGTGCTTCTGTACTGGGATATTCAGGCGGCATTTTAGGCCCCACCTTGAAAGTCGCAAAGGGGTCAGTGATTGCAGTGCCATTCCAAAATAATCTCTCCGAAGAGACCAATATCCACTGGCATGGCCTTCTGGTTCCCGCCAATATGGACGGACATCCAAAAGATATTGTTCAAAGCGGAGCCTCATTCAATTTCGGTTTACCTATAAATCAACGAGCCGGAACGTACTGGTATCATCCGCACCCTCATGGTAAAACAGCGAGGCAAGTATTCATGGGGTTGGCCGGATTTTTCATAGTAAATGATGCAGAAGAGCAAGCGCTTAATCTTCCTTCGGGTGATCAGGAACTTCTTTTGGTTATTCAGGATAAAAGGATTGAGAACGGCCAATTAAATTATTCCCCCTCCATGAACGAGATCATGACGGGCTACACGGGAGAGTACGTCTTTGTAAATGGAACGTATGCTCCCCTTCACAATGTCGCTACTCGTTATTACCGTTTACGAATTCTAAACGGATCTACGGCCAGGGTCTACAACCTTGCCCTGAGCGATAATCAATCATTCGATGTAATCGGTGCTGACGGAGGTCTATTGGCACATCCAGCCACAGTGAATTCCCTTCTTCTTGGCCCTGGAGAACGTGCCGATATTTTGGTAGATTTTAAAAATTATACGGTTGGCAAAGAAATCTATTTCACAAACAAAACCTTTAGCGGTGGAGCACAAGGCCAACAGGAATTTAAAATCATGAAGTTTGTGGTGAACAGGCAAGAGTCCGATACGTTTACCAAGCCTTCTCAGCTATCGGTTATCCAATCCATTGCACCGGTCTCTTCTTCCAAAACACGCATCATGAAAATAAAAGGCATGATGGAGGGTATGAGTGGAAATATGGGAGGTAACATGGGTAGCGGAATGCATACCATCAATGATAAGGTATATGACCTCGACCGTATTGATGAAACTGTGCAGGCAGGTGCCACGGAAATATGGGAGTTTGATAACTCCACTGGCGATGAGATCCACCCCATGCATATTCATGGTGTACAGTTTCAAGTACTCGGAAGAACCGGTGGACGTGGGAGTCTTGTTGCAACCGAACAAGGGTGGAAAGATACTGTGCTGGTAATGCCTGGCGAAAACGTAAAAGTGATCATGACCTTCCCACAAGATAAGGGAGTGTTTGTATTTCATTGCCATAACCTTGAGCACGAAGATGATGGGATGATGTTAAATTATGAAATACTTTAATAACTCTAAATCAAATTATATAAAAACAAAAATGATAATGCTTTGCCTGGTTCTAGGAAGCTGGGGAGCGTATGCACAACACGATCATGCAAAAAGCGATGACAAGAAATGGATCAGAACATGGCTATCTTTAAAGATGCTAAACTTAGAACAGACTATGAACACTACACCCATTTGAAAGATGCGCTTGCTGCCTCCAAAAGTGACGAAGCGAAAAAAGCTGCAAGAGAATTACAAAAATCTCTGGCTTCAATAAGCGAAGGAAAAAAGCTTCTGATCAAGCTTCTAAAATCGCCAGCAGTTCTGAATTAGAAGATCAACGCAAAGCGTTTTCTGATCTGAGTAACGAAGTAGCGACACTCGTGAAAGGCGGAAAATTATCCATGGGCACCATATACCTTGAATACTGCCCTATGGCCAATAATAATGCAGGTGCATTCTGGCTTTCAAATGAGAAGCAAATCAAAAACCCATACTTCGGAGATGCTATGTTAAAATGTGGTTCTGTGAAAGAAACAATCCAGTAGTATGAAAAATAAATGGATAGCGTTCGCCCTTGCCATGACAAGTTATGTTGCTTATGGCCAACACTACCATAGTGGTCATAGCCAGAGTGAAACCGGGGCCACAAGAAAAATAAGAAGGAATCCCAAAGCATTTCACCAGCATTTCAAAAACAACTGGGCGATGTGTTTCTGTCAAGCATTCAACTGAAAGATGCACTCGTCTTATCCGATGCTTCAAAAGCATCTGCTGCTGCTTCGGAAGTGAAAGCATCTGTCGCCAAAGCAGAAGTGACATTTTCAACTGATGGCACGGTAGCCTTTGTTGCCAATGGAGGATCAAATAACGTAACGGCTATTAACACAACCACCAAGGCAGTTTTAGCTACCATTGAAGTAGGCGCTGACCCTGTAGGCGCATGGCCCGGATCGGACAATAAAATGTACGTTGACAATGAAGAAGGCCAAACCATCTCGGTAATCAACGTCTCCACGCTGAATGTTGAAGCCACCATCGCTCTGGGTTTGCTGCCTACAACGAAATGCATGGCGAACTTTGGGTGACCGATCCTGTAAATGGCAAAGTACATTATTGGATGAAAGATGGAGTTGAATGGATGCAATATCATCTTCTCAAGATAGGAAAGGCTCTTGGGTATAGCCCGATAGTGGCAAGTAATGACAGAAGTAAATGCTATGGTGAAGTGAACTTTTCCTTTCTGAGCATGGAAGATTTTCCTGATCTTCCGGTCGAAAAGGAAACACTGAATACCATTCAGTTGATTGATGTGATCTGGTTTGAGAAAAACTCCAACAGAACAGTATGCGCGTGCGAAGTTGAAAAGAGTACTTCTATATATTCAGGCATTTTGAGACTAAGCGACTTGTCGTTTTCATTAACCGATCATAAGAGTTCTCTGTTTATCATAATTCCCAATAGCCGCGAGAAGGATGTCGTGTTGCAGCTTAGCAGGCCGTCAATTAAGCAAAGTGACGTGCAGATAAAGTATATATTATATTCAGATCTGCGGGAACATTATGATGCATTGTGTAAATTCGGTGACAACCACAAGATCCTGGAAAAAATAGCAAAAACGCCTGAAGGGGTAAAAAAGCCATTTGTAACGAGAATATAGACGAATTGCTGGTTCGGGCACAATATTTATACTAATCAAACAATAAGGTTAAGCTATATTTAGATGTTATAACCTGAGCACCATCCATAAAAATTATGCGTAAGAACTTTTGGTCGTCAATTGTATTCTTATTTGCCTTTGCGATGGCATTGGTGCATAGTTCTATTCCCCATGATCATCCGGATTTGCCAGCACGGGTTGCCCTAAAGAATCACAGTCATGCTCAAAGTCATGACCATGACGGAGATCATCACAATAAACCACACAACCATGATGAGGGTGATAATTCCAATCATGATAGTACTTCGGATTCAGATCGGCCGGTTTTCAGTCATTTTTCCAATGCAGACTTTACACCTAACAAATCCAATTTTTCTGCAAAGGGAATCATAGTTTTACAATGTGTCATACCCAGCTTTATCGAGCTCATGGTTCCAAAGCTTACAGAAGAAAAAGTTGAAATTCCAATTTCCCTTCAGCCACCTGACACAGGTGCTTCTTCACCACCGCATTTTAGAGGTCCTCCCGTTTCTTAATATCACATCCAAGGTCCAGCATATCTAACGCAGGTCTTAAAAAGGTTTATTGCGTTTTAATTCCGTTTCTGGACTCCGTATTCATTCTTCTCAGTAAACCTTATAATTTCTTTCAAATGAAACTATTATTCATTAGTCTTTTGATGCTGTTTGCATCAAGTTGCATTTATGCGCATGGAGGCAAGAAGCATAAAAAAGATTCCACTAAAATACGGGCAGATACGCTTGTAAAAGAAACCGACTCTCATGCCCAGGGTGATACCGTTCACCATCATGATGAAGAAATGAAGGTGGATGAATCCAAAGTAACCGCAGAACTCAGTGACTTTCCTTCTATGCATCCATTGATTGTTCATTTCGCCATAGTCCTGATCATTGTGGCCGCGGCAATTCAATTGTTAAATACAATTCTGCTCAGAAAGGAGATTGCCTGGATCATTGCAGCGCTAATACTTATCGGATTTCTGGCAGCTTATTTCGCAAGCAACAAGTTCCATCCTCATACACACGGCATTAGTGAACATGCCAAACTGGTGCTTGAGCAACATGATAAGTGGGCGGACTGGACGATTTACACAGCGATAGCCGGATTGATAGCACAAATTGTTTACCTCGTATTTATAAGTTATAAAATCAAACTATTGGCAACTCCGGTAAACGGCATTGACGGATTTGCCTCAAAGCTTAACAAAGGACTGGCAATAGTTGTAGCAGTAATGCTTCTTTCATCAGCGTATTGTGTTTCCCGCACGGGGCATTATGGAGCCCAACTCGTGCATATTGAGGGTATCGGTCCACAAGGTAAATTTTTAGAAATGCAACATGAACTTTAAAACTTAATCAAAATATGAAGTCCAGGATTCTTTTATTGCTGTTATCTGTGCTTGGAGAGAATGTAATCGCTCAGCATGAAGGTCATGATATGTCTAAGGAAAAAGAAATACCAAAGACAGAAATGCCATCTAAAGAGGAAACGACAAATGTGAAAAGTAAAAAGCATCTTCATGGGAAGCGTGTTGAATACAATCTTTATATCAATGATACAATTATTGATTATGTGAGTACGAAACGGGAAGCTATGGCCATCAATGGAAATGTACCCGGACCAACTTTATATTTTACAGAAGGAGATACAGCAATAATTTATGTTCATAACAAAATGAAACATGAAACATCCATTCACTGGCATGGAATATTGCTACCAAATGAGGAGGATGGCGTTCCTTACCTTACCACGGCTGCAATAAAAGAAGGCAAAACTCATAAATTTATTTTCCCGCTCATTCAAAGCGGCACCTATTGGTATCATTCTCATACGAGTCTGCAGGAGCAGGCTGGAGTTTATGGGTCTATTGTTATCTATCCTCGTGGATATAACAAAAAGACAGAACGTGTTGTCATGCTATCTGATTGGACCAACGAAAAGCCCAGTGAAGTTCTCCGATCCTTAAAACGCGCCAACGACTGGTATGCCATAAAAAAGAATTCAGTCCAAAGCTGGGGCGAGGCTTTAGTAAAGGGCCACTTAAAAGACCGGTTTATAACCGAATGGAAACGTATGCCTGCCATGGATGTTTCTGATGTATACTATGACAAATTTCTTTTAAATGGGAAAAACAAAAATAAAGATGAAGAAATAAAGCCAGGCGAAACTTTAAGGTTAAGAATCATCAATGGTGGAGCAAGCTCATATTTCTGGCTGCAATATGCCGGTGGCAAAATGAAAATCGTTGCGGCAGACGGCCTTGATGTTGAGCCTGTGATGGTAGATAAAATGATGATCGCTATCGCAGAGACGTATGATATTGAAGTAGTGGTACCGAATGATGGTATGTCATATGAATTCAGAGCTACCGCCCAGGATATAACCGGTTATGCTTCACTCTTCCTTGGCAAAGGAATGGAAATGAAAGCTCCCGATCTTCCTAAGCTCGATTACTTCGCCATGATGCGCATGATGAATGAAATGGACATGAATCATAGCAATATGAACATGGATGGTTCAGGCATGGATGGTATGGATATGAATATGGGTGACCAGAAAAAAAATATGAAAGGTCATGAGGGCATGAACATGAACGACAAGGACCAGAAAAAAGAAGGTAATAAAATGCAGGGCCATGACATGAAGGATATGAAAATGGGCGACATGAAGAAACCAGACACCACAAATGCAAAGGACGAAAAAATGAGCATGGGTCATGATATGGAAAAGATGAGCGTGGATAAACAACAAGGCGGAGGTAAGGAAGAGATAACGTTTACCTATGATATGCTGCGGGCACCCAAGCCCACCACACTTTCAAAAGACAACCCTGTGCGCGAAATCAATCTTAGCCTTACAGGAAATATGATCCGCTATGTATGGTCATTCGATAATAAAACTCTATCTCAGTCTGATAAGATCAAAATCAAAAAAGGTGAAAATGTTCGCATGATCCTTACCAACAGCACCATGATGCGGCATCCGCTTCACCTGCATGGTCATTTCTTCCGTTTTGTAAATGAGCAGGGTGAATACTCTCCTATGAAGCACACGTTTGATATTCCAGCCATGGGTACCGTGACCATAGAATTTTTTGCCAGCGAGGAAAAGGATTGGTTCTTCCATTGCCATGTTCTCTACCACATGATGGCGGGTATGGCCCGGGTGATAAGCTATGAAAATTCTCCTCCTAATACACAGGTCACCCCCAAAGATCAGATGAAGCTTTTTCATGAAGACAGGATGTGGTCACTGTGGGGCACAACCAAAGTTGCCTCAGATGCAGTTTTTGGTAATATTAATTACTCCAATAATCAAAATATCATTAGTTCTACCTACAGGGTAGGCTACAAGAACAAATATGAGTTCCAGCCCGATTACCAGCGCTTCATTGACCGGAGGCAATTCCTATCTTTGTACGCTGGTGCGGATATCAGAAATACATTTCAGATAACAGAGGGCGATAAAAAAATAGATCGGAGAGTGGCTGTTGTTGGTACACGGTATCTCTTGCCCTTGTTTGTTCTCGCAGAACTTCGTGTCGATCATAAAGGAGACGTAAGATTTCAACTTACCAGGAATGATATGCCGATTACAAGAAACTTAAGGTTAAGCCTGGTTGCAAATACGGATTGGGAATACAACATTGACTTTGATTATTTCATTCATAAATACATATCAATACACGCTTCTTATGACTCAGATTATAAGTACGGTGCAGGATTAACATTCCTATGGTGATCTATACCATGATCTCAAAACAAATAAACAAAAGCTAGCTAAATGAATACAAATCTGCCTATCCGAAAAGTTCACCGTTATCTCGGACTATTTATCGGGATTCAGTTTCTCGCATGGACTATTTCGGGTCTTTATTTCAGTTGGAACGATATTGACAGCGTTCATGGTGACGACATGCGAAAATCTCCACAATATCTATCTGCAGATTTGGATATCGTTTCGCCTACAGGAGTAATTGAAAAATTACAACAGTCGCAGCAAGTAGATTCTATTCATTCAATTCACCTCATTCGTCTGCTTAATAAACCTGTTTATCAAGTTGCATACTTTTTTGACTCACATGGCGGGGGAATGCATCCTCATACACAGCATGCCTTAGCAGATGCTATAACAGGAGAATTAAGATCACCGCTCACTAAAGATGAAGCAATCCTTGTCGCAAATGAGAATGTTGTAGATGGAGCAAAAGTTGAAAGCATAGAATTGCTGCAAGAAACTGATTCACATCATGAGTATCGCGAGAGACCATTGCCCGCTTACGCAATTAATTTCCAGAATTCAGATTGTACGGTCTACATCAGCACACAATTGGGAACATTTCAAAGCATTCGTCACAACCAATGGAGAGCTTTTGATTTTCTATGGATGTTTCACACCATGGATTATGCAGGCAGAGATAATTTCAATAACTGGTTATTAAAGACATTCTCTCTTTTCGGACTGTTTACCGTGATCTCAGGTTTTGTACTTTTTATCATCTCTTCAAGAACAATAAAACAAATCACAGCATAATTGAAGGGTACATAAATTCAAACTATTAACATAGCATGGAACATGAACACATAACGAAAAAATATACTTGCCCAATGCATCCTATGATTACACAAGATGCACCCGGTAAATGTCCGATATGCCACATGGGTTTAGTTCCGTTGAAAAATGAAAGTCAACAGGGACATCTACACGATGACAGTAACATTAAAAGCAAGGCTATTGTTGCTAATCACGGTGATGATCGTTCTTCCATGAAACATAAGGGCATGAAACACGGCAAAGAAGGTCATGCACATCATGAGGGTATGATAGATGATTTTAAGAAACGCTTTTATGTTGTTCTTGTTCTTACAGTTCCCATTATGGCGCTTTCGACAATGATCCAGCATTGGCTGAAAGTAGATTGGTCATTTACTGGCTCTGGCTATATTTTACTTATTCTTTCTTCTATTGCTTATTTCTATAGAGGATGGCCATTTCTTCAGGGCTTGGTAAGTGAAGTTAAAGCAAGGTCATTGGGCATGATGACATCGGTAGGTGTAGCTATAAAACTTAAGAAACTTTATCCGTCAATTTAATTGTGACAAGACACTAGTGTTATGTTAATCATTAATTGACGGATACAGTCTTTTCAATTTTGTTCTGGCATCTTTCGCGGTAAACTGCCAGTTGATCTTACTTTTTTTATTGTTTCTGCTTTTCTCCCAGGCTTTCACCT
>JBDSIM010000009.1:0-6261 GCA_039917935.1 Cyclobacteriaceae bacterium
AGGGCTGCTTTGTCTTATTCCGTATTTGAAATCAACAAAACATGTGAATTTATGCAAAAAAAATCTACAGTCAATGATTTGCCTGCAGTTGTTCTTGATTGCCCTGGCTTTGGCCTTAAGCGCTTAAAGAAAGTAGGTCTACTGTTTAATATTATGAAAGTGACATTGATACAAATGACCGTGGCGATGATTTTTTCGGGTGTTTCGATAGCCTTTGAAAATCACGCCCAGGAAATTTTGAAAAGGAAAGTATCGTTGGAGCTTAAGGATATTTCCCTTATGCAGGCGCTTAGCGAAATTGAAAAAGCCGCTAAGATAAAATTTGTTTACAGCCCTGCCCGGATCAACCTGGATGAGAAAATCTCATTGGATATTTCTAATCAGAAACTCGGAGCGTTGTTATCTGAATTGCTTACCCCACGGTCAATAAAATTTAAGGTGCAGGATGGTGACGACTACATTATTTTAGTAGACGATGAAAAAGTTGAGTCTTCACCATTGCTTCTTGAAGATCCTTTGAAAGAAGAAATTATTCTTGCACCGATTTCAGGAAGAGTAAGCGATGCAGGAGGGAATTCAATACCGGGTGTAAACATTATTGTTAAGGGAACTACTAATGGCACGAGCTCTGATGCGGATGGTAAATATTCATTGGTAGTATTGGAAGCTGATGCCGTGCTGATATTTTCTTTTATCGGATATACCACGCAGGAACTGGCAGTGAACGGGAGGTCAGTGATTGATGTGGTTTTAGCTGAGGATGTGCATAGTTTGGAGGAAGTAGTGGTGATAGGATATGGTACCCAGAAAAAAGCGAACCTGACTGGTTCCGTATCCACTTTAGGGTCTGAGGAAATCACGAAACGTCCCGGAACCAACGTAGCGAACCTGTTGCAGGGAAAAGTTCCCGGTCTGCAGATTACATCTCATTCCGGAAAACCTGGAGATGAGAGTAATTTGTTGCGTATTCGCGGGACGGGTACTTTTAGCAGTGCAGGAAGCGACCCGCTGGTTCTGATTAATGGAATTGCAGGCGACATGACCAATTTGGATCCCAATGACATCGAATCAGTTTCAGTACTGAAAGATGCGGCCTCCAGCGCGATTTATGGTGCCCGTGCTGCGAACGGGGTGATTCTTATCACTACAAAGAAAGGTAAAGCAGAACCCCTTAGCATTACATTTCATAGTAATGTTCAGCTTCAACAAGCTACCCGATTACCTCAACTGTTGAGCAATTCGGCTGATTATATGATGTACTGGAATGAGGGCAGGGCCAGGAGTGGACAAGCTCCTTACTTTACGCAGGCGGAGATTGATGCATACAGAAACAACACGAACGACCCGATTAATTATCCCAATTTTAATTGGATTGACCACGCTTTCAAGCCAGCTGTTGTAAACAATCAATCTTTAAATATCGGAGGAGGAACTGATAAAACAACTTTTAATCTGTCCCTTGGTTATTTTGATCAACCGGGTGTTACCAGTCTTTATGAATTTAAAAAATTTAATGCCCGCATTACGGTTGATACGAAATTGAAAGATTGGATTACTGTTGGTGGCGATGTGCAGCTGGTGAACAAAGATATACAAAGAAGCAACTGGGATAATGGTGATGTAGACTATCAGGTTCTGGCGATCTACGGGGCAGCGCCAAATTATAATCCTACCATGACGCTACCCGACGGATCTACCGGATACGTGGCCAGATACAGCTCGGCCATAGGAGAGTGGACGGTAAGAAATCCGGATGCACAAGACGCAAGTGGAGTACAGACCGATGTCCGCTACAATGTGATTCCGCAATTTTATGCTGAGATAAAACCATTCAAAGATTTTACCTGGTATTCAAAGGGAGCTATTTCTTATGATACCCGCGCTTTCAAAAACCATGAAAATCCAGTTGACAACTACTTTTTTAAAGATGGTACGTATGCCCACAACAATTCTACATGGCAGCTTGGCGTGCGCGAGGCCTGGAGTACCAGGATGATGACAACCTTTTATTCAACACTGAATTATCACCATCTTTTCAACGAAACCCACAATGTAAATGTGTTGGCAGGTTACAATCAGGAATACAATTTAGACAGGGCTATTGGCGGAACTAAAGTTACTTTTCCAACAAGGGAACTCAAAGAGCTTGACGCTGGGTCAGCTTTGGGGCAAACTACTTCGGGTAGTTCCAGTGAATGGGCTATCCAGTCGTTTTTTGGTCGTGCTATGTATGATTTCAAGGGAAAATACCTGTTCGAAGCCAACGCACGTTATGACGGAACTTCGAGAATTGCCCCCGATACACGTTGGGGATTCTTCCCTTCAGTATCAGCAGGATGGAGGGTTTCAGAAGAATCGTTTATGGAACCAATCGGAGGATGGCTTCAAAACCTGAAAATAAGAGCTTCATGGGGACGATTAGGTAATCAGAATGTGGGATTATATCCTTACCAGGAGGTCTTGTCCACTACCTCCTATGCCTTCACGACACCTTTTCCCGGAGCATACATGACGAGAATGGTTGACAAGAGTCTGAAATGGGAAACAACTACGATGACAGACATTGGGTTTGATCTCAGCGTCAAAGAGGGATTGTTTAGCGTTACATTCGATTGGTATAAAAAGGTGACTGACAACATTCTTTACAGTATACCCATACCTGCCAGCGTAGGCTTATCTGCTCCGACAGTTAATTATGGCAAAATGCAAAACACAGGTATTGAGTTAGAACTCGGATCCACAAAGCAATTAGGCGACTTCAGATATGATGTCAGCTTTAACTTTTCTACGTTTAAAAATGAAGTGCTCAGGATTTTATCTCCTTCCTATGGTAACTACACCATTCAGGAGGGTCTTCCCTTTAATTCACACTACATGACAGAATGGATCGGAATCTTTCAGAACCAGGCTGAAATTGAAGAAGGGCCTTTACACCAGTTTAATCCAAAACCGGGTGATTTGAAATTTAAAGATCAAAATGCGGATAACGTTATAGATGCCAAAGACCGTGTTGTAGTGGACGGCGCGTACCCGGAATTCTATTATGGTGGCACCATTAATCTCTCCTGGAAAAATTTCAACGTAAATGTATTCTTCCAGGGTGTTGAAGGATTAAAACAAAGTACCCAGGGGTTATCATGGGGCTTGGTACCCTATATACAAGGTTCGCCTCCTCCCGTGGATTTTATCGAGAACATGTGGACAGGGGAAGGTTCCACCAATAAGCATCCGGCCATGTATATATCTGGATACGCTCCTGTAACGGGTACTCGTAACACTTATTGGTTACTTGATGCGTCTTATCTTCGGTTAAAAAATCTGGCCATCGGCTATAGTTTTCCCCGTGCTGTATGCGAGAGAATCGGCTTCCAGAACGTCGGTGTTTATATCTCGGGAGACAATCTGTTAACCTTTACCAAGTGGCCCGGATCCGATCCCGAAAAAGCCAATACGGGCTGGTTCGAAGCGTATCCACAAATAACGAGTTACACTATGGGAATTCGCGTCAAACTTTAATTAAACCACACTATGAATAAGTATATTAAAAATAGCTTTATCAAAGGATCAATAATCTTATTTATTGCACTATTTGTGTCGTGCGAAGATTTTCTTGACAAAAATCCAACGACCCAAATCTCGAGCGCTACCTTCTGGAAAACCCAGAACGATGCCGACATGGCTTTGGCTGGTTGCTATGCCCGCCTTTACAGTAATACTTTTAATTTCGAGGGTGTATATTCACTTGACATAATGGCTGGAGATGGAAATGAAGGAGCACAAAGTTTGGGTGCCAATTCTACAGGCACATTTGCGATGGGAATTATGGAATCAACATCAGGAGGTCTTCTCGCCAATGTCTATAACGATTGTTACCGCGGTGTAACGACCTGCAATTTCTTCCTTGAAAATATCGACAAAGTAGACATGCCGATTGCGACCAAGAGTATATATAAAGCAGAGGCCCTCTTTTTAAGAGCATTGTTTTATTTTAACCTTGCCGATTTTTATGGCGGAGTGCCACTGTATACCAAGACGCCGGCCACAATCGAAGAGTCCAAAGTTAAGAAAAGCACAAGAGCGGAGGTTATTTCACAAGTACTCGCAGATCTGGATGTTGCTCTTGAAAGCCTCCCAAATACCGATTATAGCACTAAAGGACATGCTGTGAAAGGTTCGGCATTGGCACTCAAAAGCAGGGTATTATTATTTCAGTCGGATTGGGCAGGAGCAGCCGCGGCAGCTAGTCAGGTTATGACCGAGGGAAAGTTCAGTCTCTATCCGGACTTTAAGAACTTGTTTTTGGCCGCGGGCCAAAACAATAACCCCGAAGTCATCTTCTCAACCAAATATTTGAATCCCGACAATTTTAGTTCGCAGGATATTAGAATTCTATGGCATGGAATCTGGAATCCACGTCAGGAATTAAGAAATGCATTTGAATGTACCGATGGCCTTCCAATCACTACCTCGCCTTTATATGATCCGGCTGACTGGAAATTGAACCGTGACCCCCGATTGGCAGAAACTATCAGACGGTTCGAAGATCCCGCTGTTAAAAGTTCGGGTCAGGTTGTTCCATTTGCTTATAATGGTATTTCACAGACAGGTTTGGAACCCGCTAAAGGAGGTAATGTTGAAACTTTGCCAATAGATTATTCCACCAAAAGTGAACAGGATTGGATTTTGATCAGATATGCAGAAGTTTTATTGAACTTTGCAGAGGCTACCAATGAATTGAGTGGCCCTACTGCTGCGGCTTATGATGCCATCAATGCGGTTCGTGCAAGACCGGGAGTCAATATGCCGCCACTCCCTGCAGGATTAACAAAGGATGAGATGAGGGCGCGCATCTGGAATGAAAGAAGAGTTGAATTTGCTTTTGAAGGAATGAGATACCGCGATATCAGACGCTGGAAATATGCTGAGATCTATATTCCTTCCCTTATTGAACCAGGAAGTCTTATTCCCCGTAAATTCGATCCGGCAAAACATTATTTATGGCCGTTTCCGCAATCCGAGATCGATGTTAATCCAAAGTTAGAACAAAATCCGGGGTATTGACCTGCATTGATTTTCACAAAAAAAAGAGCACTATTCATATTTAAGTAACAGTTTCTTGATTCTTCAATGAAATTCAAATAGGTATTTTAATTCTACTTTGTTAAAGTAAAAATTGTCATTTCATATTCCTGAAGGGATGTAATTTGAAAACTCTACATGCAAATGCGGGGAAAAAATTGCAGTGCAGGAAAAAAAGCCAATGGGGTTTAAACAACATTCTACCAAGATCACCAAATCTTTAAATTTCGGTCGCGGTTTTTGGTGCTAAACAACAATTTGATAAAGTGTGGAGTCTAGGCTCATGATCGTTTTCTTTTTAATCCTTCCGGGGTTTAGTTGTGCTCCTTTTCGTTTGACCCCAGGTTTGCACCTGGAGCTTCAAATTAAATCCTTTCGTTGATACCTTTGATTAAAAAGCAGTTAATCTGAAAGGCCTTGCTGTCAGTAAATGAATTAAATTTAATAGTAGAATTAAGCACAATTTAAAAATGAAAACGCTACCTATTGTTCTCTTAGTTTTAATAAGTTCAATGGCGCATGGGCAAGGTTCACAGGAGTCAAAACGATACGATGGCAAGTTCTGCGCTGGGGCAGGTGATGTTGAGTTTCTGCATCTGATCGACGAATCGTTCGCCTTTTTCCATCCTAATCCTACCGTGCCAAACCTGACGATGGTATATAAACCTGAGTGGGATACCTTCACAGAGGGCGCCGGATGGGGTGCCTGGTGGATCCAAAACAGCTACGGATTCTCCTATGCTGCAACTCCTTTTCTTCAGGAACCATGGTTCTCTATACTGCAGCGATCCTGGGATCTCTTCTGGGACAACCAGGGCGACGGCAAGCGTAAGGGCCTGTGGGGAGATGGCAAACCTAATGCTCTTTCAGAATTGGTAGCCCCAGACGGCTGCCTTGGCGATGCGGCAGCCCCCGGGCAAATAGCCTACCGGCAAGGCGACGGGGATGTGAAGAGCCACGACTGGTTCTACGAGGCAACTGCGGCAGGGGTGGTTATGCAGGCTGAAATCCTTCTCGTCAGCCGCGATTTAAAGACGATCGGGCGCTATCTGCCAAAAATGGAACGGTCCTGCGATTTCATCGAAAAGACACGCGATCCGATAAACAATCTGTTTCTTGTCGGTCCCGCCTGCAACCTTTTGGCACCGAGCTACGGCGGTGCCAAACAACCCGATGGTTCTT
>JBDSIM010000010.1:0-5892 GCA_039917935.1 Cyclobacteriaceae bacterium
AATCGTGATGATGTGACATAAGTTATCTCCTTATTAAAGTTGCGTCAGCGTTTAAGATGGTGCTGGCAACCACCGCATTCGCAGCGATCAACAAAAGGTCCTGATTTTTATCCACTTGATACTGGCCGCTATTCACCCAACCTTTTGCTTTTTCCGGATGTTCTCTGAAATTCTTCAACTGACTTTTTTGAAGATCAGACAACAAATCAATTTCATTTTTTGAAGGGGTACGTCCGGTTAATTTTCTAAACGTTTGGCTGATGGCTTCCTGACTGTTATTCATTTTGGCCATTTGCTCTCCCATCACACAAGCAGCTTCAATGAAGGTTGGGTCATTGAGGGTTACCAGCGCTTGCAAGGGAGTATTTGTTTTTTGTCTCCGCACAACGCAGTAGCTACGGGAACTCGCATCGAACGTTGCGAGTGTAGGGTTTGGAACAGAACGTTTTACCAATATATACAGGCTTCGACGATAAACGGCTGAGCCGGTATCCGGTTCATAGGTCGCATTGTTGATGGCCCAAAGCCCCTCTGGCTGATACGGTTTTACACTTTTACCCCCGATTTTTTTATTCATTAAACCACTGGCCGCTAAAGTATTATCGCGGATCATTTCAGCCGACATTCTAAATGAAGGACCACGGGCGAGCAAACGGTTATCCGGATCTTTTTCACGGATTGCTGGTGTTGCCCTGGAGTCCTGGCGATAGGTTGACGACAGGACGATTAGCTTATTTAACTCCTTGACGTTCCACCCGGATTCTCTGAAACGTAAAGCCAGCCAATCGAGAAGTTCGGGATGACTGGGCATTTCCCCCTGATTGCCAAAGTCTTCTGCTGTTTTGACGAGACCTGTTCCAAAAAAATTCTGCCAAAACCTGTTAACCGCTACCCTGGCTGTTAAAGGATTATCCTCATGCGTCAACCATTGTGCTAACCCATAACGGTTTCGTGGCAGTTCTGGAGGGAATGCCAGTATGGATTCAGGTGTGCCCGGAAACACTTCATCTCCCTGTGCATCATAATTGCCTCGTTCCAGAATATACGTACTCTTTGGCTCAGGCATTTCCTGCATCACCATTAATTCTTCAATGGATTCTGCAGAATCTGCAAGGGCACTTCTTTTTTGTGTCAAATCATAACCAATATCATTCATTGCCGGGTCAATCGCTGAGAAAAAATATTCTTTAAAATCGGTCAACGCTGCTGCCGAAAATGGTTGGCCAGATTTTGGAATATGATCAGACCAGGCTGCCCTTAGCCCCAGGATCTTAATTTCAAAATTTGTAAGCACCCGATCATAGACAACAATATTATCAACCATTCCTTCTCTAAAACCGAACCCTCTGTCCCACGCCCCTATTTGCAAACCAGGCTCAGCCTTGGATTTGAACAAGATGTCTTTAGTCAACTGATCCATCATTGTTTCCATCGGCATTTCATTTCCATCCGCATACAATTTGAACCCGCTGGCTTTGGAAGAACCATCGTATGTAACCGTTAACTGAATCCATTTATCCCGGGGAATATTTTGTTGCGTAAGCTTTGTTATGGCATTTGAGGGGGCCGTATGCGCCATGCTCAATTCAAGCTTATCGCCTTTCAGGTACACATGATATCCCCTGAAATTATACAAACGTTCAGATATGCTCTTATGAAAGATTACGCCTTCCTTTAATTCTTTCGGAATGCGGACGAATATACCAATGCTGAATGGTTCTGATTTACTAAAAGCTCCCACCGAATTTAAATCAAGCCAGACATCACCATTCAGGAGTAATGCTTTTCCGGTTTGCCTCTTCTCAAAAACGGGATTTTCCTTACCTGATTGCTGTCTCATAACCCCTGCCTGCTTTTCATCTATGCTATTCCTTAAAGTTCCATCATCAAAATTGTATTGCGCCAGGAGTCCTGCACGAGAAATTTTAGTATTGCCAAGTCGCTTATAAGCACCTGTATTCAACCATTTCTCAAAATCGGGTATCCGATCATTTTTTAACTGTGCAATTTTTTTCTCCTGGTCGGTGATGGCGGCCTGGAGAAACTGTACTATTTTCTCCTGCGATTCCGTAGGCAGCATGAGTGTCGGAGTCGGTAAGGCATCATTCCATGAAATCTGCCCTGCCTCTTTAACGTTGTTGAAAAAGCTGAAAAGCTGATAATAATTTTTTTGAGAAACCGGATCAAACTTATGGTCATGGCATTTGGCGCAACCTACCGAAAGTCCGAGAAATGCGTCCCCAAAGGTATTGGTCCGGTCAACTACGTACTCGGTCTGGAATTCCTCTTCGATGATGCCTCCTTCCATGTTTTGTTGGTGATTGCGGTTAAAGGCAGTTGCTATGATCATTTCCCGCGAAGGATTCGGCATCAGATCACCTGACAGTTGCCACTGAATAAAAGTATCATATGAAAAATTTTCATTGAATGATTTAATTACCCAGTCCCTATAAGGGGACATGTCCCTCAGTCTGTCAACGGTATAGCCATGGGAGTCAGCAAAGCGGGCCAAATCAAGCCAGTCAACAGCCATTTTTTCCCCATAGTGCGGAGAGGAGAGCAATCGGTCCACCTGTTTTTCATAAGCATTGGGTGAAATGTCATTTACAAACTGCTCTATTTCCTGAAGCGTTGGTGGAAGCCCTGTAAGGTCAAGAGAAACACGTCGCAGTAACAGTTCTTTTTGCGCTTGCAGTGAAGGTGGTAATTTTTCCTCTTCCAGCTTGCGAAGAATAAAATTATCGATAGGGTTTACGATCCACTCTGCGTTCCTGACCTTTGGAACATTGGGGCGCCCTGGTTTAACAAATGCCCAATGGGGTTTATATATTGCACCCTCTTCAATCCACTTTATCAATATTGCTTTTTCTTTATCGGATAGCGTATGATGTGATTTTGGATCCGGCATCATATAGTCAAGATCAGATGATAGGATACGGTGAAAAAGTTCACTGTCATTCAAATTTCCAGGATCAATGGCAACTTTTCCGGGAGTTTCGGGAAGGCTGGCGAAGGCAAATTCCGGCAAGTCCAATCTTAATTCGGCTTTTCGTTTTGATTTATCTGGCCCATGACAGGCAAAACATTTGTCGGAAAGTATCGGCTTTACATGCAGGTTATAATCTAATCCGTCCGGAAGATCTTCATATGCAATGGCAACTCCTTCGGGTAAATCAGGAGAACAGGAAGCCAAAAATAAGGCTGTAATACCCAGCAATAAGAAAAAGAATCGGCACATGAAAATATGAGTAATTCGAATATCCAAGTTATCGTTATTAATATTCAAACGTTTGCACAAAAGCAACCAAAATTTGCACAAATCCGACTTTTTTTTGCTAGCTTAAATCCAAAATCGAGTTACACAAAGTCCCACAGAGAATGCACAAAGGATCACAAAGAAAAATAAATATATACTTCCGTGCTCTGTGTTTGTCTTTATAATCCAACGATCCAATGAAAGAAAAATGACGAATAGCGAATTAAGAGGATTATAAAGAAAAAAAACTCTGTGAAACTTTGTGTCTCCTTTGTGATTTCTATGGTTATGGATTTAAATCAATGAAGCTGAATTCTTTATGAATAAGTCTATTTCAAAATTCACTTTTTCATTACTGAATGCCGATGCTGTGCACCTGAACAAAAACTGGAATTACCGGAATATCATCAGCCCTTTTTATCGCCTGTACCTCGTTGATGAGGGAGTGGGAACACTATCCACATCGTCACAATCTCACCTGCTGGAGAAGGGGCATTTATACCTGATTCCAGGTTTTACGATATGCAATTATTGCTGTACGGACTATTTGCATCAATACTACCTGCATTTTACGGAAGAGTCAACGGATGGAACATCGCTCTTCCTATGGAACAGGAAAATTTTTAAAGTTCGGGCAAATCACATCGACATTGCCAATTTCAAACGTCTACTCAAAATTAATCCTGGACGAGGCCTTATTAAATCCCAAAATCCCAGGGATTATGAAAAAGGCCCGATCCTGAAGGGTTTTCAGGAGTTAAATGACCATCTTCATGTTGCTGCTTACATGGAAACCCAGGGAATTATTTTACAATTGTTGTCGCGATTTCTGGGGTCAGAGCACTTTCAATTCGAAAGGAAAGGTGTTATACCTTCAAAAATTTCGAATGCTATCCATTACATACAGACCAACCTACAACAAACCCTTACCGTTGCTAATCTGGCTGCAAGGGCCAATCAAAACAGCGATTATTTTTCACGAATATTTGCCGAACATATGGCTGAGCGCCCCCTGGCTTTTATTCGGTTAAAAAGAATAGAACGCGCTCAGTTCCTCATCATCACTACAGACTTGTCGTTTACTGAAATTGCCGTGCAAACCGGGTTTCAAACCCTTTCATATTTTTCCCGAATATTTAAGAATGTTGCGGGTCAAACGCCGAGTAAGTATAAAAAGAATAACGGGGCGGTGTGACGTGCTGGCATCAACCGAAAAAGTGATGGCCGGAATTCTCATGGGATATTCAACAAAAGAACAAAGAAAGTTCAACTATGAAGGTTTTGACTTATAGCTCGATCACCTCGTGGGCTGGTCGGAAGTGGATGCCGTTTGCACTGGTGACTTTACCATTACACAGTCGACCGCAGACTGGACGAAGTGTAAAAAGCTATTGATCAAGCTTAAGAAAGATCCCAACATAAACAAACGCCGCACGTCCCTTGTTTTGTTTTGCTCTCCATTAAGGAGGATCAAGGATGATCGAATGGCGGACGTGGCTTTAAAAATAACAGACAGATTAAAGCCCGAAAAAGAAAGCGAAAGATTTTCACGACACTCCGATGGCAGAAACCAAATACAGAGAAAGTGCGCTTCAGATCGGAACGAAATTGCTTTATGTTTTTGCAAGTGTTAAATGAATTTTGAGAGCAACGCAACGTTATCTCCTTAAAAGAAAACTTTCCGAAAGTTTTAAAACTTTCAGAAAGTTGTCATGGTAAGTCAAACCTCATTTGCCAAAAGCCACGGGCTAAAGGGCAAAGGCTTATTTCACCAGCAAACGTATGGAGTTGCGTTTGCCTTTCGTCTTCATATTGACCAGAAACACTCCAGGCACGAGTTGTTTATTGATCTTCATTAAATAACTACTGCAGTCTCCTCCGCAAGAAACTTTTTCAGTAAACACAACTTCACCGGTCAGGTTGATGATCTCTACTTTTGTTTCAACTGTTTCATCGAAGCCTTCATACCCGGTGATGGTCAGTTCACTGTCGTTGCCCGTTGCGGGGTTCGGATAGATACTGATTTGTTCCATGTCAGTCCCCAACTTCTCTTCATTGTCAGTCATACGCCCTTGCACCAGATAATCGAACGGCGACAAATACTCACCGCGGATCGGGCCTTCCCAAATGCCATTCGGATATCTCCACGCTACAGAAAGGTGATCCGTACCCACACCCTGTTTGTGCAACGCCTCGATATAGTATGACTCACCCGCGACCAGGTGGACAGGTGAAGATATCTGACTCGGAAACTTATTCCAATCGTAACGAACAGTGGCTCCGGGAACATATGCAATCCTTCGCTTGTTCGACGGATCATTGTCAGTGCTTAACCACAATTCACTGTGGTCATTACTGCTGATATAAAAATCGTAGTTGCCTGTGAGCGGGGGGCAGAGAAATCCCCTGACGCGCGCGCCGTAATTGGTTCCATTATCAGAAGTGCTAAAGGACGGGATCCTGTCCGTACCTGTGGGCTCACTGTTGACGGGTATGTTTGATACGCGGGAACCGGGTACGCCGGACCAATAATCGCGGGAAATTGAACCCGATGCGAAGCATTCACCCCGCATGACTTTAAAGGTAACGGGCTGCGAAGTGGTTGTAACCGCGCCGTTATCGGTCGCTTTTGCTGT
>JBDSIM010000011.1:0-39247 GCA_039917935.1 Cyclobacteriaceae bacterium
ATCGCGCATTGCTCAATAAACTGGAGGAAGTCAGTGGTTGGAAATCCAAAGGAAAAAATATGGGTTATGGCGTGGCCATTACCGAATGCTTTTCATCCATCGTTGGCGAAGTAGTTAAGGTTTCAAAAGACACGGAGGGAAAAATCAAAATAGATAAAGTGTGGGCCGTCATGGACTGTGGATGGTATGTTAACCCAGACATTATCCATGCTCAGGTGGAAGGAAGCATTATCATGGCATTGGGTGCGGCAACCAAACATGCAACTCATTTTGAACAGGGCATGGCTGTTGAACGAAATTTCAATACCTATAAAATGCCCCGGATTACAGATACTCCCGAAATAGAAGTTTACGTTATGGACAACGAAGAAAAAGCGGGTGGAGTGGGCGAACCTGGTTTACCACCTTTTGCACCTGCCCTGACGAATGCCCTATTTGACTTAACCGGAAAGCGCATCCGGAAATTACCCTTTGATTTGGATGAGGTGTAACGAAAATTATTTTTTGAGGACCCTTTGAATGTTTTATTAACAAAAATTATTTGTAACGGATGAAGAAATCAAGTTGTTTAGTTGCTGTTGTATTGGTGAGCGGTTCATTATTATCCTTTCAACAAAAACAAAAGTTCGATCTTAATGCCAGTGTGGAACGAGGAAAGGAAATTTATATTGAACAATGTATGTCCTGTCATCTGGAACAAGGTGAAGGCATTGAAGATGTATACCCACCCCTCGTAAAGTCCGATTACCTTATGGCCGATAAAATACGCTCCATAAACAACGTGCTGCATGGTATGACCGGTGAAATTAAAGTGAATGGAAAAAATTACAACGGTGAAATGACTGCTTTTGAAATGACTGATGAACAAGTAAGTGATGTACTGAACTACGTCAGAAATTCCTGGGGAAACAAGGGTCAGGCGGTAACACCGGAAGAGGTGAGCGGCGCCAGGAAATAACTTTTTGGCTCAAATCTCCGGGGTAGATACCTTTCGCTTAAAACATATTTAGCGAATCAGTCCCTTAAACTTTAACATTAGAATTGTTTAGAGTTTGAAGTTGTTTCATGTTTGAAGTTCTAAGAACCTTTAAAGTTCAAGCCACGGATTACAACATCGATCGATCACGGAACCCCGTAGAAGTGAAAAATTTTGTAAACCCCCGTTTCAACCGGGGATTCAAGTTATATTAAAATGTGTGCGATAGGAACACTCGGTCACTTCACATTATTTGGACACGATCACTGAACCTTTATCTGGAATAAAATTTACAGGCAGATATGATTCTATGCCATAATAGTTTTCGACACCTACGCCGTAGGAATGATTTTGCACACTGATTCCTGCAGACATCACAGCGGACGTTGTGTCTGGTAAAAGATTCAATTGGCGCACACCAAAATGGCTGGTATAAAAAATGAATGAAAAATTTTAAAATTGGTCTACTCTCTTTAAATTTCACTGAACCTGGGAATCATGAAAGAACAAAAAGCCATTGTAGATGCTTTTAATAAGGTTGATCTAAAAGAGCGTAAAATTGCCCTGGCGACGGTGGTCCAGGTGCGCGGCTCTTCCTACAGGAGCCCTGGGGCCCGTATGCTTATCACGGATGATGGAAAGTGGGTCGGTTCCATTAGCGGTGGTTGCCTGGAAGGTGATGCCTTACGGAAAGCCCGACAGGTAATGATGAACCGTAAGCCTATCCTGGTCACTTACGATACCCGGGAGGAAAGCAACCAAAATATCGGCATTGGTCTGGGCTGTAATGGTGTTATTGACGTGTTGCTTGAACCCGTTGATCATCAGAAAAGTAGTAATCCGATCAAACTTTTTGAAACACTGATATCATCCAAAGAACCCCTTGCCCTGGCCACCATTTTCTCCAACGGATTATTTACCGGCGATAAACTTTTAATAAACAGCAGGCAAGACAAGCTGATCTCTTTTTCCAAAACACCAATGGATGAAATGATCATGCCAGATCTCGTTACGGTTTTTGAAACCAAAAGATGTGTAGCAAAGAAATACATGTTGGCTGGCAGTGAATTGGAGGTGTTTATCGAACTGATTCAACCTTCCATTTCCCTGATGATATTTGGAGGCGGATTTGATGCAAGGCCCGTAAGTCAATTGGCTAAATCATTGGGTTGGGAAGTGACAGTCACCGATGAGTGCGTTGCGCACATTGCTCCAGTATTTTTTCCCACCGCAGATAAATTATCGTTGTGCCATCGCGACTTTATTGATCATGACTTTAATATTACGCCGTTTACTGCCTGCGTATTAATGTCGCATAATTACGAATATGATCGGGATGTTTTGAAAAAAATTATCTCCTCACCATCGCCGTATATTGGCATACTCGGGCCAAGGAAGCGGTTTGATAAGATGCTGAAAGAATTTGCTACACAGAATATCACTTTGACGAAGGATGATCTTCATCGCATTCATTCTCCCATCGGGTTGGATATCGGAGCCGAAACACCTGATGAAATAGCCCTAAGCATTATTTCAGAGATACAGAGTAAGTTTAATAACCGCTCTGGGGGATTTTTGAAATACAGGGAAGCCCCGATTCATCACCGGGATACAAAAAGTGATCAGGTTTTCAAGCAGGTCTACCTGGACAATCATCCGAGAACAAAATCTGCAAGCTAAAAGAGACAACTAACCGGTGATTGGTATAAATCGGCCGGGGTTAGGAAGTCAACGAATATGAAAACCGGAATCATCGTGTTAGCCGCGGGCTCTTCTTCCAGAATGGGTCAATCCAAACAAATGCTTGACATTGGGGGCGAAGCATTATTGGCAAGAACGGTGAAGGCCGCCATAGATGCACAACTAGGTCCTATCGTTGTTGTTGTAGGTTCAAATGCACATGCTCATAAAAAACTGATCACAGGACTTTCTGTCGACATTGTTCATAATGAAGCCTGGGAAAAGGGCATGGGCCATTCTCTAAAAACAGCCCTGCACCATTTAATTGGAAAGCATTCAACCTTACAAGCTGTAGTGGTTTTAGTATGTGATCAGCCCTTATTGACCCCCAAAAATATTACCAATCTTGTTAAAAAATTTCAGGAAAGTAAAAAGCCAATAATCGCCTCCCGCTATGCAAATATGCCGGGTGTCCCGGTACTTTTTGAAAAAGAATATTTCTCAAAGTTAATGGGGCTGCCTGACGATCAGGGTGCCAAAAAAATTATTTTACAGAATCCAAATGATGTTTCAGAGGTAGACTTTCAGGAAGGAGAAATTGATTTGGATACGTTTGAGGATTACAATGCTTTCAAAAAGAGATAAACCTTCTATATTTCACAAATAATATTATATAGAGGCAATCAGGAGGCAATTATTTTCTCCTACTCCTGTCCAGTTAAAAAAAAGCCATTCGTTTTAGAATGGCTTTTGAAAGAATTTTCGGCATTGTCTTAGTTTATACCTTTATCTCCACATCAACTCCGCTGGGAAGTTCAAGTTTCATCAAAGCATCCACCGTTTTTGCGCTATTGCTGTAAATATCAACCAGGCGTTTGTACGTGCAAAGTTGAAATTGTTCGCGAGATTTTTTGTTTACGTGAGGTGAGCGAAGAACAGTAAATTTCTCTTTCTCAGTTGGTAGTGGTATGGGCCCACTGACAACGGCACCGGTGGCTTTCACAGCTCTTACGATCTTCTCAGAAGATTTATCAACCAGGTTGTGGTCGTAAGACTTTAATTTTATTCTGATTTTTTGGTTCATAATATCGGGTTAAGGAAATCGTCTAAATCCTATTTAAATTATTATTTATTTCTTTCTAATTAGTGAGGCAATTCATTTAATCAATCCCAGGCAATCTTTCAATCCCCAAATCCGTTCCTATTTTGCCAAAGCGGTGCCTTTCACTTCTTCAATTACTTTCTCCGCAAGGTTTTTCGGAACCGGGGCATAGTGGGAGAAGGTAAGTGATGCAGAAGCGCGTCCAGACGTTATGGTACGCAAGTCTGTTACATAACCAAATAATTCCGACAATGGAACATCAGCTTTAATTACCTGGGCGCCAGCGCGGGTATCCATGCCTTTCAGTGAACCTCTTCTACGGTTTAAGTCACCGGTTACTGAACCGGTATACTCATCGGGAGAAAGAACTTCAACAGACATAATGGGTTCAAGCAACTGGGGACCCGCTTTTCTTGCAGCCTCTCTAAACCCGATCCGGGCAGCCAATTCGAATGACAACGCATCCGAGTCAACATCATGGTAAGAGCCATGGAAGACACGAACCTTCATTGAATCAATCGGATAACCTGCTAAAGGTCCATTCACCATCGCGTTCATAAAACCTTTTTGTATGGAAGGAATAAATTCCCGGGGAATCACACCACCCACAATGTCATTGACAAAATCCAAACCTTCTTTTCCATCATCACGGGGAGAAAGTTCGAATACGATATCCGCAAATTTTCCACGGCCACCAGTCTGTTTCTTGTAAACTTCTTTATGTTCAATACTTTTAGTAAGTGATTCTTTATAAGCGACCTGGGGTGCTCCCTGATTGATCTCGACTTTGAATTCGCGCTTCAGACGGTCGATAATGATCTCAAGGTGTAACTCGCCCATTCCACGAAGGATGGTCTGACCTGTTTCCTGGTCTGAGTTTACCCGCAGGGTTGGATCCTCCTCAACAAGTTTCCCAATGGCCATACCCAACTTATCAGCATCCGCTTGTTTTTTGGGCTCGATAGCATACCCTATAACCGGTTCAGGGAACACCATGGATTCGAGAACAACTTTGCGCTTTTCATCGCAAAGTGTATCACCAGTTTTAATGTCCTTAAAGCCTACTACTGCACCAATATCACCTGCAGAAAGTCGTTCAATCTGATTTTGTTTGTTAGCATGCATCTGAAATACACGCGAGATACGTTCTTTATTCTGCGAACGGGTATTATAAACATAAGACCCGGCCTCAAGAACACCTGAATATGCGCGGATAAAGCAAAGGCGCCCAACGAAAGGATCCGTGGCGATTTTAAAAGCCAGCGCAACAAAAGGTTCTTTTTCATCAGGTCTGATCACCACCTCCTCTTCGGTATCCGGATCGTGCGCGACAATATTGTCTTTATCCATAGGTGATGGCAACAATTCCATCACATAATCAAGCATAGTTTGAACACCTTTGTTCTTAAAGGACGAACCACAAACCATCGGCACGATCTTCATATCGATGGTTGCTTTACGAAGGGCAGTTAAAATTTCCACTTCTGTAATAGTGCCGGGGTCATTGAAGAATTTCTCCATTAATGACTCGTCATAGTCGGCTACCGCTTCGAGAAGTTTCTCCCGGTAAGTCGCCACGTCAGCCTTCATGTCTTCGGGAACAGCAATTTCTTTAAAGGTCATCCCTTTATCGTCTTCATTCCAGACAATCGCCCGATTATTTACAAGGTCGACAACTCCTTTAAAATTCTCTTCTGCACCAATCGGTAATTGCAGGGCTACAGCGTTGCTCCCGAGTTTTTCTTTTACTTGTTTGCAAACATCCAGGAAGTCAGCTCCGGCGCGGTCCATTTTATTTACAAAACCAATGCGCGCAACTTTATAATTGTCGGCAAGGCGCCAGTTGGTTTCTGATTGAGGCTCAACACCATCAACAGAACTAAACAGGAAAACCAACCCATCAAGTACACGAAGTGAACGATTAACTTCCACCGTAAAATCTACGTGACCGGGGGTATCAATGATGTTTATATGATAGTCGTTACCGCGATATTTCCAGGGAACAGTCGTAGCAGCGGAGGTGATGGTAATTCCCCTCTCCTGTTCCTGTGCCATCCAGTCCATGGTAGCAGCCCCCTCATGTACCTCGCCTATTTTATAATTAACACCAGAATAATACAAAATCCGTTCTGTGGTAGTTGTTTTACCCGCATCAATGTGGGCAGCAATACCAATATTCCTGGTGTATCTTAAATCTCTTGCCATTACTATTTCTTGATTAGAATCTGAAATGAGAGAACGCTTTGTTTGCTTCTGCCATTCTGTGGGTATCGTCTTTTTTCTTGATTGCGGCACCCTCACCTTTAGAAGCAGCGATAATTTCAGCGGCTAATTTATCCATCATGGTTTTTTCGCCACGGGCTCTTGAGTAGTCAATAAGCCATTTGATGCTCAGATTGATTTTTCTTTCAGGTCTGATCTCAACAGGTACCTGAAAGGTAGCACCACCTACCCGCCGGCTTTTTACTTCCACGGCCGGCATCAGATTATTCATCGCGCGCTTCCATACGTCAAGGCCGCTTTCATTGGTTTTCTTTTCGACCTGCGCTACAGCGTCGTAAAATATAGTATAGGCAACACTCTTTTTACCTTGTTCCATCAGGTAATTCACAAATTTGGTTACCAGGGTATCCTGAAATTTAGGATCGGGAAGTAAGTATCTTTTTTTAGGTTTTGTCTTTCTCATGACTGGATGAAATTATTTTTTGCCCTTTGCTGGTGCTCCTTTTGCCGGAGCCCCTTTTGCGGCGGCCGCTGCTGCACCTGCTTTAGGTCTTTTTGCACCATATTTTGAACGGCTTTGTGAACGGCCACTTACCCCTGCAGTGTCCAATGCACCACGTATAATGTGATAACGCACACCAGGTAGATCTTTTACCCTGCCTCCGCGGATTAAAACTATTGAGTGTTCCTGAAGGTTGTGACCTTCTCCGGGAATATAAGCGTTAACTTCCTTTCCGTTGGTTAACCGAACCCTGGCCACCTTGCGCATGGCAGAATTTGGCTTTTTAGGCGTTGTAGTGTACACACGGGTGCATACGCCCCGGCGTTGAGGACAAGAATCTAAGGCAGGAGATTTAGACTTAAACGTCATTTTCTTCCGTCCTCTTCTTACAAGTTGTTGAATGGTAGGCATTTATATACTTAATTTATAAACCTGTCAAAATTAGGACTGCAAAGGTATAATAACTAATAAAGGATACAAAGTACTTTATCAAACATTTTGCGGACTTATCCGGCGGGAAAATCGTCCTGTCATTAAGCCTCCCCCATAGTACCACCGAAATTCATAGGGAACTTCGGCATGTCGTCTGTCCTTTTTATCAAGCCAAAAGATGCTTCATACTTTTCAATATTATCCTTTAATGCCAGTAAAAACCTTTTGGCGTGTTCAGGAGTAATCACGATACGGGCTTTTACTTTGGCTTTTGGTACCCCTGGCATCAACCTGATAAAATCTATTACAAATTCACTGTTGGAATGGGCTATCATTGCCAGGTTTGAATAGATCCCCTCTGCGATCTCCTCGGTCAATTCAATATTGATCTGATTCTGAGGCGGCTTGTTTTTATTTTCTTCTGACATGTTTTGAAGGTCATGGGTCGCTAGTCATTGGTCCGTAAAGAGGAAAAAGTCATTAGTCAAACAGGTCTGAATTCCTATTGACTAATGACTTAATGACCAATGACTTTTTAATTAATCCTGAAGTTCTTTTTCTTTCGGTTTAACCTCAGGGCTTGTCAACGCATTGTACTCATCTTTATGGGTAACAATCATATCATTATACTTGCGCTGACCCGTTCCGGCAGGGATTAAATGGCCAACAATTACGTTTTCCTTCATACCCATTAACCAGTCGGTTTTTCCCCGGATCGCCGCCTCGCTTAACACCTTCGTCGTTTCCTGGAAGGATGCTGCAGAAAGCCAGCTTTCTGTTTTCAGAGAGGCCTGAGTGATACCCTGAAGCGTTGGTCTTGAAACCGCAGCCAAAGCATCCCTTACCTCCACCAGTTTTCCATCTTTTCTTCTTAGGACAGAGTTTTCATCCCTGAACTCGCGGCCCGTGATGATCTGACCAGGCTTCATCGTCGGTGAGTCACCCGCTTCAACCACTACTTTTTTATCGATCACCGCGTCGTTTTCTTCGCGGAAGCCTAACTTGTCTACATATTCTCCTGGCAGGAAGTTCGTATCCCCTGGATCGATGATCTCCACCTTCTGCATCATCTGACTTACAATGGCTTCGATGTGTTTATCATTGATCTTCACACCCTGCAAGCGATATACTTCCTGAATCTCATTTACCAGGTATTCCTGCACTGCGGTCGGGCCTTTGATCAACAAGATATCAGAAGGTGTTATAGAACCATCAGACAGTGGCTGACCTGCTTTAACAAAGTCATTGTCCTGAACAAGAATATGCTTGGATAGTGGCACCAGATAACGCTTCTGTACACCATCACGTGATTCAATAAATATCTCGCGGTTACCACGTTTGATACCACCATAGGTTACTACACCATCAATCTCACTCACAACAGCCGGATTGGATGGATTACGCGCTTCAAATAATTCCGTCACGCGAGGAAGACCACCCGTGATATCGCGTGACTTACCCATGGTGCGAGGTATTTTCGCGAGTACCTGACCAGCTTTGATTTTATCTCCCTCATCCACTGCAAGGTGAGCTCCCACAGGGATATTATATCCTTTTGTATCAGATTTACCTTTTACTACGACAGAAGGGTTTTTCGTTTTATCTCTCGTATCAGTAATTACTTTCTCACGATGACCGGTTTGCTCATCAGATTCCTCTTTGAAAGTAACGCCTTCTATAATTGCTTCATACTCGATGACACCATCGAACTCGGAAAGAATTACCGCATTGTAGGGATCCCAGTTACACATCTCATCGCCCTTCTCAACTTTCTGGCCATCTTTCACCTTCAGGAAAGATCCATAAGGAACGTTATTGGTAATGAGGACTCTTCCTTTTTCTTTATCGACGATCCTGATCTCACCTGTACGACCCATGACAACCTTGACAGGTTTGTTGTCGTTATCGGTGGTTTCAATAATACGGATACTTTCAAATTCAACAACACCAGGGAATTTAGCCTTGATGTTTGCTTCAACAGCGATATTGGAAGCAGTACCCCCCACGTGGAAAGTGCGAAGGGTAAGCTGAGTACCAGGTTCACCGATCGACTGCGCGGCAATTACTCCGACAGCTTCACCCGCCTGTACCATGTTTCCGGTCGAAAGATTTCTTCCATAACATTTGGCACAGCCTCCGATTTTAGACTCACAGGTAAGCAATGACCTTATCTCAACTTCTTCAATCGCCGTTTCCTCTATTCTCTTAGCAACCTCATCGGTTACCTCCTCATTGGCATCCACAATCATCTCTTCCGTCAACGGATCGTAAACAGCATGTACGGTTACACGTCCGAGTATTCTTTCAGACAATGGCTCAACGATATCCTCATTATCTTTCAATGCCGTTACTTTCAGACCGCGAAGCGTTCCGCAATCCGCTTCTGTCACAACAAGATCATGCGCTACGTCCACCAGCCTGCGGGTTAGATAACCGGCATCTGCCGTTTTCAATGCGGTATCCGCCAAACCCTTACGCGCACCGTGTGTGGAAATAAAATACTCCAACACATCCAGACCTTCCTTAAAATTAGAAAGGATAGGATTTTCGATAATAGATCCCACAGAGCCCGCGAGATTTTTCTGTGGCTTGGCCATCAGACCCCGCATTCCACCTAACTGTCGGATCTGTTCTCTCGATCCGCGTGCACCGGAGTGCATCATCATATAAATAGAGTTGAATCCCTGATTATCTTCTTCCAACTGCTTCATCAGCGTATTGGTCAGGAGCGTATTGGTACGCGTCCAGATATCAATTACCTGATTATAGCGTTCGTTATCTGTGATCAGACCCATCATATAATTGTTCCAGACGGAATCAACTTCTTCCTGGGCATTGGCCACCAGTTTTTCCTTTTCAACCGGAACTTTCACATCGTTGAGACCCATTGACAACCCACCTTTATAGGCCATCTGAAAACCCAGGTCTTTGATATCATCTAAAAATTTCGCGGTCTTGGAAAGACCCGCCAGTTTGAAAACATCGGAAATAATAGTTTGTAATTTCTTTTTAGTTAAAAGCTCATCTACAAAACCTACTTCTTCAGGTACATTTTCATTGAAAAGAACACGACCGACCACCGTCTCAATTTGTTTGAAGGTGATTTCACCGGTGTTCTTGTCTCTCACATTCACCCTCACTTTAACGATGGCATGTTTTGAAATCTTTCCTTCGTTGTAGGCCACAATAACCTCTTCAGCCGAATAGAATTTCTTGCCTTCCCCTTTTATGGGCGTTTCAGGTGTGTGCTTTCTTCCTTTTGTCAGATAGTAAAGTCCCAATACCATGTCCTGAGAAGGAACTGTAATGGGTGCACCGTTCGCAGGGTTCAGAATGTTGTGCGATGAAAGCATCAACATAGATGCCTCAAGCACAGCCTCCTGTCCAAGGGGAACGTGAACCGCCATCTGGTCACCGTCAAAGTCAGCGTTAAATGCCGTACAAACCAAAGGATGCAACTGAATGGCTTTTCCTTCGATCAGTTTAGGTTGAAAGGCCTGGATACCCAGTCTATGAAGGGTCGGAGCACGGTTTAAAAGCACAGGATGTCCTTTTAACACGTTTTCCAAAATATCCCATATCACAGGATCTTTTCTGTCAACGATTTTCTTCGCTGACTTCACTGTCTTTACAATTCCTCTTTCAATGAGCTTTCGGATAATGAACGGCTTGAACAATTCAGCAGCCATATCTTTTGGAAGACCGCATTCATGAAGTTTCAACTCAGGTCCCACCACGATTACAGAACGACCTGAATAGTCAACACGTTTTCCAAGCAGATTTTGACGGAAACGGCCTTGCTTACCTTTAAGCATATCGCTTAAAGATTTCAATGCACGGTTTCCATCGGAGCGAACCGCATTTACTTTTCTGGAGTTGTCGAATAATGAATCGACCGCCTCCTGAAGCATACGCTTTTCATTGCGCAGAATTACTTCGGGAGCTTTAATATCGATCAATCTCTTCAAACGGTTGTTACGGATAATAACACGTCTGTAAAGATCATTTAGATCTGAAGTGGCAAAACGTCCGCCATCCAACGGTACCAATGGGCGCAATTCCGGAGGAATTACGGGAACCATCTTAATGACCATCCACTCGGGCTTGTTTTCAATTCTCGTGCGGGCATCACGGAAAGCCTCGACTACTTTCAACCGCTTCAAGGCCTCGGCCTTGCGTTGTTGAGAAGTGTCGGTGGCCGCCTGGTGCCTCAGATCATAAGACAAGGTGTCGAGCTGTGTTCTTGACAATAACATTTCCAGCGCATCTGCTCCCATCTTGGCAATGAATTTCTTAGGGTCATTGTCATCGAGGAGTTGATTTTCGCGGGGAAGTTTATCAACGATATCCAGGTACTCTTCTTCGGTGAGAAAATCAAGACGGTTTATACCATCTTCCTCTTTCATTCCGGGCTGGATCACAACATACCGTTCGTAGTAAATGATCTGATCAAGTTTCTTTGTTGGCAAACCAATCAGGTAGCCGATTTTATTTGGCAATGAACGGAAATACCATATATGGGCAACGGGCACCACCAATTCAATATGGCCCATGCGCTCGCGCCGTACTTTCTTTTCAGTAACTTCAACACCGCATCGATCGCATATAATACCTTTATAGCGGATCCTTTTATACTTACCACAATGACATTCCCAGTCCTTCACAGGACCAAAAATTCTTTCACAGAACAAACCGCCCATTTCAGGCTTGTAGGTCCTGTAATTGATGGTTTCCGGTTGTGTCACTTCACCATGTGAGCTCTCCAGAATAGATTCAGGTGAAGCCAGACTGATGGTGATCTTAGAGAAATCGTTGTTGATTTTTTTATTCTTTCTGAAAGACATATTTGAAGTTTTCAGTGGTTGAGTATTCTATTTAAGTCGACAGTCCACAGTCAATGGTCCATAATGCAATTGACTATGGACCATTGACCATCGACGTTTAATCCATGGTGATTTCGAGTGCAAGACCTCTTAATTCATGAACCAATACATTGAATGATTCAGGAATATTCGGTTTCCGCATATTTTCACCTTTAACAATGGCTTCGTAGGCTTTTGCACGGCCAATAACATCATCAGATTTAATGGTAAGTATCTCCTGCAGGATATGAGAAGCGCCAAAGGCTTCAATCGCCCATACCTCCATCTCACCGAAACGCTGACCACCGAATTGAGCTTTACCACCCAGCGGTTGCTGTGTAATAAGGGAATAAGGTCCGATTGAACGAGCGTGCATTTTATCATCTACTAAGTGACCAAGCTTTAACATGTAAGCGATGCCTACCGTTACCGTTTGATCAAATCTTTCTCCCGTTAAACCATCGAATAGATAAGTCCTTCCAAATTCCGGAAGCCCGGCATCCTTCAGTTCCTTCTGAACTTCTTCCAGAGAAGCACCGTCAAAAATTGGTGTAGCATATTTTTTATTCAGTTTTAACCCGGCCCATGCGAGCACGGTTTCATAAATCTGACCCAGGTTCATACGCGACGGTACACCAAGCGGGTTTAAACAAATATCTACCGGCGTTCCATCTTGCAGGAATGGCATATCTTCTTCCCGTACAATGCGGGCGACAACACCTTTATTTCCGTGACGACCCGCCATCTTATCACCCACTTTCAGCTTTCGCTTTTTCGCAACATAAACTTTTGCGAGTTGCACAATGCCCGTAGGTAGTTCATCACCAACTTCAAGCGTAAAGCGCTCGCGTTTGAATTCGCCCGCGTAATTATTACGCTTGGTAAGGTAATTTTTTACCGTTTGGGCTATCAGATCATTGGTGTGCTCATCATTCGTCCAGTTTTCGAGACTAATGTCTGCGAGCAGGTTAACCTCCTCCGAAACATTGTAATTACTTTCATCCCGATAAATGTTCTTGTCCGGGAAGAGATTGTTTTCAATAACTTTTGAAGAGAACTTCACCCCTTTACTCACCAATTCGTCTCCGAATTTATGCTTCACTCCGTTGCTGTTTTTTCCGTTAAGCATCGTTGTCAGTTTACTGACCATTTCCTGCCGCAGATCGGTGAGATTCTTGCTGTATTTGTTCTTCAACCCATCCAGTTCTTTCTTGGATTTTGTCCGAACATCCTTATCACGTTTAGGTCTGGAGAATAATTTAGTATCGATCACCACGCCTTTTAATGATGGAGGCGCTTTCAAAGAAGCATCCTTCACGTCGCCAGCTTTATCTCCGAAGATCGCTCTCAAAAGTTTTTCTTCCGGAGTAGGATCGGTTTCACCTTTAGGGGTAATTTTACCAATCAGGATATCGCCTTCTTTTACTTCAGCACCGATGCGGATGATACCATTCTCATCGAGATGCTTAACCGCTTCTTCACTCACGTTTGGAATTTCAGAGGTAAGCTCTTCTTCTCCGCGTTTTGTGTCACGTACTTCCAATTCGAATTCTTCAATGTGAATGGAAGTGTAGATATCATCACGAACCACACGTTCGGAGATTACAATCGCATCCTCAAAGTTATAACCTTGCCATGGCATATAGGCAACCAGAAGATTGCGACCCAGGGCGAGTTCACCGTTTTCGGTTGCGTAACCTTCGCACAATGGTTGTCCCTTGGTAACCTTTTCACCCTTTTTAACAAGTGGTGTAAGGTTGATACAAGTATCCTGGTTCGTTCTTCTGAATTTGATCAGGCTATAAGTTTTAAATTCATCATCAAAGCTTACAAGTTTTTGCTCCTCGTTAACTTCGTATTTAATGGTGATCTTTTTTGCATCAACCAACTCAACCACTCCATTGCCTTCGGCGAGTATCAAAGCCCGTGAGTCAAGAGCGACCTGTCGTTCCAGACCGGTACCGACAATAGGCGCCTCCGGACGCATTAAAGGAACAGCCTGACGTTGCATGTTAGAACCCATCAATGCACGGTTAGCATCATCGTGTTCCAGGAAAGGAATCAAAGATGCGGCTACTGACACAATCTGGTTGGGAGCAATGTCCATGTATTTGAGATCTTTGGGCTCAACAACCGGAAAGTCACCTTCAAAACGAGACTTTACTTTCTCATCAATAAACTCCCCTGTAGGCTTGATATGAACATTGGCCTGCGCGATATAATTCGTATCCTCTTCTTCTGCGGTTAAAAATATTACCGGTTCTTTTACTTTAACTCTTCCGTTTTCTATTTTGCGATAAGGGGTCTCAATAAAACCCATCTTATTCACCTTTGCATGAACGCAAAGAGAAGATATCAGACCGATATTCGGGCCTTCGGGAGTTTCAATGGTACACAAACGGCCATAGTGAGTATAATGTACGTCACGCACCTCAAAACCGGCGCGTTCACGTGAAAGTCCGCCTGGACCGAGTGCCGACATCCTGCGTTTATGCGTAATCTCCGCCAATGGATTGGTCTGATCCATGAACTGCGAAAGCTGGTTGGTTCCAAAAAAGGAGTTAATGACGGAAGACAAAGTCCGCGCATTGATCAGGTCTACCGGTTTAAAGTCTTCGTTATCGCGAACGTTCATTCTTTCTTTGATGGTTCTTGCCATACGGGCAAGTCCTACACCGAATTGAGAATACAACTGTTCCCCTACTGTTCTTACCCTTCTGTTGCTCAGGTGATCGATATCATCTACAACGGCCTTTGAATTAATTAAGCCGATCAGGTATTTTACAATCAGAATGATATCTTCTTTCGTCAATACGCGCTGGTCATAACTTAGGTCGAGACCTAGTTTCTTATTGATTCTGTAGCGGCCTACTTCTCCCAGGTCATAACGTTTCTCACTGAAGAACAAACTTTGGATGATATCTCTTGCTGTCTGCTCATCAGGGGCTTCGGTATTCCGGAGCTGCCGATATATATATTCAACAGCTTCTTTTTCAGAGTTCGAAGTATCCTTGGCAAGCGTATTGAAAATGATATTATAATCGGCAATATTGATGTCGTCACGATGGAGGATAATAGATTTCACACCTGAATCCATGATCACCTCAACATCTTCCGTGGCAATAATATGATCGCGTTCGAGTAGAACCTCGTTCCGGTCTATGGAAACAACTTCACCGGTATCCTCATCCACGAAATCTTCCGTCCAGGTTTTCAAAACCCGGGCCGCCAGTTTTCGGCCGACGATCTTCTTTAGTGTATTTTTGCTGGCCTCCACCTCTTCAGATAATCCAAACAGGTCGAGAATATCTTTATCCGAACCATAACCTATAGCGCGAAGCAAGGTTGTGACTGGGAATTTTTTCTTACGATCTATGTATGCATACATGACGGCGTTTACGTCAGTCGCGAATTCAATCCACGAACCTTTAAATGGAATGATCCGGGCTGAATATAATTTTGTGCCGTTGGTGTGTTTGCTCATGGCAAAGAACACACCGGGAGAACGGTGCAATTGTGAAACAATCACGCGTTCAGCGCCATTGATCACGAAAGAGCCTTTCTCGGTCATGTAGGGAATATTGCCAAGGAACACTTCCTGCTCGATGGTTTCGAAATCCTCATTATCCTCGTCATTACAGGTAAGACGGAGTTTAGCCTTCAAGGGGACGGAGAATGTTAGTCCTCTGTCAATACATTCGTCAACATTGTATTTAGGAGGGTCGATGGTATAGTCCACAAATTCAAGGACGAAGTTTTCACGGGAATCGCTGATGGGAAAATTCTCCGCGAATACCTTGTAAAGTCCTTCATTTTGTCTTTTTTCCGCAGGCGTTTCTATCTGTAAAAAATCTTTGAAAGACTGGAGTTGCAGGTCCAGAAAATCAGGGTAGTCGAGAATTTTCTCAATGGAGGAAAAATCGATTCTACCGTTACTAATTTTTTTTGCCAAGGTGTGTGTCGTTTTAGGTTCAAAAATCCTGAACTAGAAACAAAGTGAATGTTCTGTGCAGGGGGCCACAGGGCATAAATAGGGGTAGACCCCGTCTCATTCTACCCTCATTAATGGGGTACGAACCAGACACGGGGTCTAACCGAAGGTTTCAGAGAAAACGCTTCTTTCTTCAAGAAGATTACTTCAACTCAACCTCGGCACCAGCCTCGCTAAGTTGCTTCTTAAGATTTTCAGCTTCGTCTTTAGGTAAACCTTCTTTTATGGTTTTGGGAGCTCCGTCAACCATGTCTTTCGCTTCTTTCAAGCCAAGACCAGTAAGTTCTTTTACTAATTTTACGATTTGAAGTTTATTAGCACCAGCCGCCTTCAACACAACATCAAAGTTGGTTTTTTCAGCAGCAGCAGCACCGCCGCCAGCTCCTGCAGCAGGACCCGCTGCAGCTACAGCCGCGGCTGCAGGTTCAATGCCGTAAGTTTCTTTTAAATAAGAAGCTAATTCGTTTACTTCTTTAACGGTGAGTTCAACAAGTTGATCTCCGAGAGCTTTTATATCAGCCATTTTTATAAAATTTAATTAATTCAGGTTTTCGTTTCAATTATTTATTACCGCGTTCTTCAAGCGCTTTTACCAGGCCTGCAACGATGTGCTTACCGCTCAACAAAGCAGAAATAACATTCTTGGCAGGAGATTGAAGCAGGGAGATTACATCGCCAATAAGCTCATTTTTAGATTTGAGTTCACTAAGCATGTTCAGATTCTCATCTCCGATATACAGAGATGTGTCAATGGAAGCGCCTTTCAATACAGGTTTGCCTTCCATTTTAATGCGGAACTCGCGTATCACCTTAGCGGGCTTATTACCGATCTCTTTGGAGAAAATGACTCCCGTGAAACCGTGTAAAACATCAAACAAGGGTGAGAAATCCGCGTTCTCCTGTTTCTCAAGGGCTTTGCGTATCATCGTGTTTTTGTACACACGATATTCAATACCATTTTTGTAGCACATTCTTCTGAATGTATTCACCTGCGCCACGGTAAAACCGGTGGCATCGGTGATATAGAAGTGCGTATGGTTCGAAAACTTGGTCGCAAGTTCTTCTATTATATTTGCTTTTTCTGCTCTGGTCATTGTCTTTTAAATCTTAAATACCAGCAATCGTATTGGTGTCAACCGAGATACCCGGACTCATGGTAGTCGAAAGCGTGATACTTCTGAAATAGTCACCTTTCGCTGAGGCCGGTTTCAACTTGGCCAACGTTTGGATCATTTCTGCAGCATTGTCCCGGATGGCATCAACCGAGAAGGAAGCTTTACCAATACCCACATGAATAATCCCTTGTTTATCAATTTTAAAGTCGATTTTACCGGCTTTTACTTCTTTTACAGCTTTACCGACGTCGAGCGTAACAGTTCCTGATTTTGGATTGGGCATTAAACCGCGAGGACCCAGTATCTTCCCAAGTTTACCCACTTTTGCCATAACGGTTGGGGTACAGATAATGACATCAATATCAGTCCATCCACCTTCGATCTTCTGAATATAATCATCCAGACCCACGTGATCAGCTCCAGCGTCTTTGGCTTCCTGATGTTTATCAGGCGTACTTAACACCAACACCCGAACCACTTTGCCAATCCCGTGTGGTAAAGAAACCACACCACGAACCATCTGATCTGATTTCTTAGGATCAACCCCTAAACGAATATCAAGATCTACGGATGAATCGAATTTTGTAAAGGTGATTTCCTTTACAACTTTTGCTGCTTCTTCCAAAGAATAAATTTTCTCGGGACTATATTTTGCTAAGACAGCTTTTCTATTTTTTGAAATTCTTGCCATTATCGTAATTATTTATCCCAAGGGGCTGTTCCTGAAATTGAGACACCCATACTTCTTGCCGTACCGGCTATCATTTTCATAGCAGACTCAATTTTAAAAGCATTGAGGTCAGGCATTTTAGTTTCTGCAATAGTCTTAACCTGATCCCAGTTTATAGATCCTATCTTTACTGTCTTGGGTTCTGCAGAACCTTTTTGTTTTTTAGCAGCATCCAGTATTAAAATAGCGGCAGGAGGGGTCTTAATGACAAAGTCAAAAGATTTGTCATTATAAATGGTAATTAAAACCGGCAACACCTGGCCTGGTTTATCTTGCGTACGCGCGTTGAACTGCTTACAAAAGTCCATGATATTAAGACCTTTGGAACCCAAAGCGGGGCCAATCGGAGGAGCTGGATTTGCGGCTCCGCCTTTCACCTGTAATTTCAAATAACCTACTACTAACTTTGCCATATAGCTAACTAAAATGTCTTAGTCTAATTTTTCTACCTGCATGTAGCTCAATTCAACGGGAGTGTTTCGACCGAAGATCTTCACCATTACATTAAGCTTTTTCTTGTCTTCAAAAATTTCTTCAACCGTTCCAGTGAAACCGCTGAATGGTCCATCCATTACTTTAACCGATTCACCTTTAATAAAAGGAGTTTCCAGTTTTACTTCGAACTCATCAATCTCATCAACCTTGCCCAAAATCCTGTTCACTTCAGATTGGCGCAGAGCAACGGGGTCTTTAGAAGAACCTGTTCCATTATTTCCTAAAAAACCAATAACCCCCGGAATATTATTGACTGTATGATACGCTTCACCGTTTCCCAGATCCGCTGAGACAAGAACATAACCCGGAAAGAAATTTCTTTCCCGAACGCGTTTCTTGCCATTCCTCATTTCATATACCTTTTCCGATGGAATAAGCACCTGAGGAATGAACTCAGTGAGCTTAGAGCGCTCAATATCTGTTTCCAGGTAAGACTTTACTTTCTTTTCCTGACCACTGACCACTCTGAGAACGTACCATTTCAGCTCACCCATTCCACTAAAATTAAAATTCAGTATAAAACCACTGCAAACCGGTCTTAAAAACCCAATCAATGGCACCGATCACCAACGCAAAAATGGTGGATGCAATCAATACCAGGAAAGCGCTGGACTGCAACTCACTGAATTTTGACCAAGTAACCTTGTTCTTGATCTCATCCCAGGATTCCGTAATATATGTTGTTAACTTCTCCATGGTTATTTACTTGCACGGGTGGAGAGACTCGAACTCCCAGCCAACGGTTTTGGAGACCGCTACTCTACCAATTGAGCTACACCCGTTTATTTAAATTTCAAGCCTTTTTGCTTAGCTTTTATCGGTAACCACTCAATCCCCTGAGCCGCACCCGTATACTCAGCTCAAAAGGACTGCAAAGGTATAAGAAAGCAAGAGAAAAACAAAAGCGTTTCTGAGAATTTTCTCAGAAACGCTAGAGCTTGATTTTCAATGGATTAATCCAGAATTTCAGTCACCTGGCCTGATCCTACTGTGCGGCCACCTTCGCGGATAGCGAAACGAAGACCTTTTTCCATAGCAATTTTATTGATCAATTGAACCTCGATTGAAATGTTGTCACCAGGCATAACCATTTCAACGCCGGCAGGCAACATGATTTCGCCTGTAACGTCTGTAGTACGGAAGTAAAACTGAGGACGGTATTTATTAAAGAATGGTGTATGACGCCCTCCCTCTTCTTTTGACAAAACATATACTTCCGCCTTAAATTTAGCGTGTGGAGTTACTGAGTTAGGCTTACAGATCACCATCCCTCTTTTGATCTGCTCTTTTTCAATCCCGCGAAGAAGAAGACCCACGTTGTCGCCAGCTTCACCTCTGTCCAGGATTTTACGGAACATTTCAACACCCGTAATAGTAGAGGTAAGGTTTTCAGCACCCATCCCAAGAATTTGAACTCCGTCACCGGTTTTGATAATACCGCGCTCAATACGACCGGTAGCAACTGTTCCACGACCAGTGATGGAGAATACGTCCTCAACCGGCATCAGGAAATCTTTATCAATCAAACGCAACGGGATCGGAATAAAATCATCCACCGCTGTCATCAGTTCTTCTACTTTTACAACCCATTTCGGTTCACCGTTTAGCGCACCTAACGCTGACCCCCTTATAACAGGCATGGTGTCTCCAGGAAAATTATAAGCTGACATGAGTTCTCGCACCTCCATTTCCACCAGATCCAACAACTCTTCATCATCAACAAGATCAACCTTGTTCATGAATACAACCAAGGCTGGTACACCAACCTGGCGCGCCAACAGGATATGCTCACGGGTCTGCGGCATCGGTCCATCAGTAGCAGCAACAACAAGAATAGCACCGTCCATCTGGGCAGCACCGGTAACCATGTTTTTTACATAGTCAGCGTGTCCCGGACAATCCACGTGTGCGTAGTGTCTTTTTACGGTAGAATATTCTACGTGTGAAGTATTAATGGTGATACCTCTTTCTTTTTCTTCTGGCGCGTTGTCAATTGAGGAGAAATCGCGGATTGAAGCAAGCCCTTTAGCGGAAAGAACTTTTGTAATTGCCGCGGTAAGAGTGGTTTTACCGTGGTCAACGTGACCGATGGTACCGATGTTTACGTGTGGTTTGGACCGATCGAATGTTTCTTTAGCCATATTTGAAAATCCCTTTTAAAGTTTAAAGTATAAAGTGTTTAATTAAATTTCTTACAATCTAAAATTCTCTTTTTTGAGAACACACCCTAAACATTTTAAGCCTCTTGAATAAGGGTTAACTTATCATTATTACACTATCCCGAATTCACCGGGATGGACCTGAACAGATGGTTGCTAAGCACCGATCAGAATTTGATTCAATATTGCCGTTGAACCTGACTGCCTAAGAACGCAGCAACCAAGGCACCGGTCAAAAAGTTCAGCAACGCTATCAAAGAGCCGCTGAACAGTCCCGAAAGCTTCGACCTCTCCTTTAACTTTCAACAACTGAGCCGTTGAACAGGATTGAACTGTCGACCTCTTCCTTACCAAGGAAGTGCTCTACCACTGAGCTACAACGGCGTTACTCAGGGATCAGGCCTTAAGCATCAGGTATTCCTACTCCCAATTCCTAATGCCCAATGCCCCAAAAGAGCGGGAGACGAGGCTCGAACCCGCGACCTATAGCTTGGAAGGCTATCGCTCTACCAACTGAGCTACTCCCGCAATTTGATTGGATGAAAGCCAACCATTTTCAATTTTATAAGAACCTGTAACCTTTAGCTTGGATCCGACTACCGGCGGACTACCCACTGAGCTACTCCCGCGTAATGCAATTTCAAATTTCAGGTTTAAGGTTTAAAGTTAAGGAGGAATTAATTTTAAACTTCAAACTTCAAACTTTAAACTTCAAATTTTCAACTTTTAATTAAACTTCGTGGGGGAAATAGGATTCGAACCTATGAAGTCATAAGACAACAGATTTACAGTCTGTCCCAGTTGGCCGCTTTGGTATTCCCCCGCAATTTTAATATAAAAAAGAAACATTGTCCCGGATTTTAGCCAACCACTAAAAAAACAGGAGTGCAAAATTATACGGTTTTATACTTTTTCAAAACTTAAATGCTGATTTTCCTAACTTTTGGGCAAGAAGTGGTGATTTACATCACAATTATGTCAGTGATGATGCCTGATCCAAATTCTTTTTTGAATAATTCGAGAACCTGGGTTTTGTGAAGCGAGAAATCATGCTTCATGGAGGGGGAGTCTAACTCAACAAAAAGCACTTTATTGCGGATATAGAGTTTTTTGGTTCGTTTTGCGATGGGTCTGCCCGCAATCCTCTCCCAGGAATTAATCAGGGTCGCTTCATCAAACTTGCTCGTCAACCGGTAGGAATTGAGCAATTCACGAATTGCTTCACCCATGGTTTGAAAGTCATTTTTTGAATGCTTGTTGCGCATATGGTTCTATTATACCCTTTTCGACACTGAAAACAGAAGAAGCTACCTGAATTTTTTTTAAAAGCTGTCCGGTCCTGTCCGGACGTGCATCCGTTAAAAAAAGTTGTCCAAGCTCATCATTTTTAATTAGCTCCAGAAGTTTTTCGATCCTGAAATCGTCCAGTTTATCAAAAATATCATCGAGCAATAAAAGGGGCTTAAATTGTTTATGACGTTTTATGATTTCGAACTGCGCCAGTTTCAGGGCAATGATAAATGACTTTTGCTGTCCTTGAGAACCTAAACGTTTTAAATCACCCGAACCCAGGGCGAACTGATAGTCGTCCCGGTGAATACCAAAGGTAGTTCGTTGTAAATATAAATCCCGCTGACGGGTGTTTTGAAGGCCTTCTTCATATTTGGTCCCGCTTAATTCACTGGTGTATGCGATAGCCGCCGCTTCGTCAGCAACGATATAATTGTAAAATCTTTTGAATAAGGGTGCAAATTCGGTCACAAACAAATTTCGCTTATCAAACACCTGTGTACCCAATTGAATGAGGACCTGATCATAGGTATCCAGGGCTATGGAATCAAAAGAATGGCTCTCCGAAAATAATTTCAACAGGCTGTTTCTTTGCCTTAATACATGGTTGTACTGGATAAGAGACTCCAGATACGACCGGTCCAGCTGTGAAATCATGCTGTCGAAGAATTTTCTTCTGGACTCACTTCCTTCCTTAACCAGGTCGGTGTCGTGTGGTGCAATTAATACCACGGGGTATTTCCCAATATGATCGCTCAATTTTTGATATTCATTCACGCCTTCCTTTATAATTTTTTTTGAGCCTATTTGAAGGGCGGCGGAAATTTCAACGAGACCTTTAGGTTGCTTAAAAAGCCCTTTGAGGAAAAGATGTTGCTCGCCATGCCTGATACAAAAATTATCAGCACCCGTTACGGCACTTTTTGTGAGGGCTAAGAAATAGATCGCGTCGAGCAAATTGGTCTTTCCACTGCCGTTTTTTCCGACTAAAACATTGATTTTTGACCCAAAATCAATTTTAACCTCCGCATAATTTTTATAGTTGACTAATTGGAGCGTTTGTAATTGCATACAGTATTTACAACTAAAGTTTGGCTAATGTTCGTTCGGGGGTTAATTTCGCAGTTCAAAATTAGGAATATGCCTACTACAACCAAAGCGAAGAACCTTCCGGAGAGTAAAGGAGACGAATCGGCAAATAAAGTCAAGGGAGCCCAAAAGGAATTCACCAAAGAGAATTATCTCTTTTGGTATGAGAACATGCAGTTGATGCGCAAATTCGAGGAGAGAGCCGGTCAGTTGTATGGAATGCAAAAAATAAAGGGCTTTTGTCACCTTTACATTGGTCAGGAAGCGTGTGTTGCAGGGTCGATAACGGCTTTAACAAAAGACGATAAATGGATCACGGCCTACCGGGACCACGCCCATCCGCTGGCATTGGGTACAGATCCAAAAGCAGTCATGGCGGAGTTGTTCGCCAAGGAAACAGGTATTTCCAAGGGCAAAGGCGGCTCGATGCACATTTTTGATAAGGCCCATAACTTTTTTGGAGGCCACGGTATCGTTGGTGGTCAGATCCCATTGGGTGCAGGGATCGCTTTCGCGGAAAAATACAATAAGACCAAAAATCTTTGCATGTGTTTTATGGGAGACGGGGCGGTAAGGCAAGGTTCGTTCCACGAAACTTTAAACTACGCCATGTTATGGAAGCTTCCTGTAATCTTTGTTATCGAAAACAATGGTTATGCGATGGGTACTTCTGTTCAACGCAGTTCTAACGTTACAGAACTTTACACTTTAGGCGAAGCTTTCGATATGCCTTCGGAGCCGGTAGATGGTATGAGTACGGAAGCGGTTCATATTGCCGTAGCAAGAGCCGCTGAAAGAGCCCGTAATGGAGAGGGGCCGACCTTGCTGGAATTCCGAACCTACCGTTACAAAGGGCATTCAATGTCTGATCCGGCAAAATACCGCAAGAAAGAAGAGGTCGAGGAATACAAGCAGCGAGACCCGATTGAAGTAGTGAAAAGAAAAATTCTGGAAAAAAAATTCGCCACAGAGAAGGATCTCCAGGACATTGATAACCGAATCATAGAGCAGGTGGAGGAGAGCGTGAAATTCGCAGAAGAATCCAAATATCCGGACCCTTCAGAAGCTCTGAAGGATATCTACGCACAAAAAGATTATCCTTATATCACCGATTAAAACCTGCTTTTGTTAAGTATAATCTAATTTGTAGTTTTGCGCCCCACTTCCGCATTGGCGGAATGAAAAAATAATACAATGGCTAAAAAGGTAGAACATAAGCATGAACTCGTAGAAAATCCACAGGCTCTTGCTGACAAATTGCAAGGTGCGGAAACGTGGATGGAAAGAAATCCAAAAACCATAACCGGAATTCTTGTCGCCCTCGTTCTGATTGCAGGCGGATATTTTGGATACAAATACTACAAGGATAATCAGGAGGTTGAAGCCCAACGCGAAATGTTTCAGGCTGTTTTTTATTTTGAAGCCGACAGCCTCGAACTCGCTCTAAATGGAGACGGCAATCACCTGGGTTTCGTTGATATCATCGATGAGTATGGAGTTACCGATGCCGCTAAACTGGCAAATTATTACGCAGGTACCTCATACCTTAAACAAGGTAAATATGAAGTAGCCCGCCTATATCTGGAAGATTTCAAATCCAGTGACTTGCTAGTGCAGGCCCGCGCGTATAGCCTTATCGGGGATACCTTCATGGAAGAAAAAAATTATGAAGACGCGGCAAAGTATTATGACAAAGCGGCCAACTATAAACCCAACAAATATTTTTCCCCCGGCTATCTGATGAAAGCGGCACTTGCTTTCGAAAAGAACAATCAAAATGATAAAGCCATTGCTGCCTACGATAAAATTATTGAAGACTATTTTGAAAGCCCTGAGTTTCAGGATGCCCGGAAATACAAAGCAAGGCTTGAAACCAAGTCATAAAATTTCTTTTTCATTATGAGGGATAGTTTGACTATCCCTTTTTTTTTGCCATAACTTTAGACAACCACATCAAGCCCACTATATGCCAGGTATATTAAAATCGGGAATCGTTAAAAGTACGATCAAACTATCAACCAGGAAGTTCGCTATTGTAGTAGCCGAATGGAATGAGGAAATTACGGAAGCCCTCTTTGAAGGAGCGGTACAATCTTTAATCTCCAGTGGCGTTAAAAAAAGTAACATCATCCGAAAAACCGTTCCCGGAAGTTTCGAACTTTCATTAGGGGCTTTGTGGATGGCAGAAAAAAAAGAAATCGATGCTGTCATTTGCCTGGGTTGCGTAATTCAGGGTGATACTCCTCACTTCAATTACATATGTCAGGCAGTAGCGTACGGCATCACCGAGGTTGGTTTGAAAACCAGGAAACCTGTTATCTTCGGTGTGCTTACCACTTTGAATAAACAACAAGCCCTTGAAAGAGCCGGAGGTAAGTTCGGAAATAAAGGGGAAGAGGCCGCCATTACGGCGATGAGGATGCTGGAGTTTTGAGGCAAACTTCCTGTGCAGTGATGCTATAAATTTTATCAGGGGAACGATTCTATGATCCTTCCCCTGATTTTTTTTATTTCCGCATCACTTTTATATACTCGACAATTCTGCCTTGATTGATCTTTAAAATATACAATCCCGGCTTTCCTTCGGACGGTGCGAGTTGTATTGAATACTCACCATCTTCATTGTAAGCATGGTTCTGATCGTATACTGCTTTTCCCGAGACATCGGAAAGTTGCAGGTGCAGACCCTCTCTTGAAGATGAGTAAAATTGAACAGTCAATGACTCCTTGAAAGGATTAGGATACACGTCGGTTTCGGCTTCTTTTGAGTACTCTGCAAAAGTTTTATCAAGCACTTGGTTCAATTGCTGTTGTTTGTTATTGTTTACTCTGATAAATCCTCCACCAATTTTCGTCATCGCCTCAGCTTCATCGGGCGCTCCGATCTGGGTATCGTACACAACTGAGCCTGATGGATCTGAAATTTTCACCCGAATACGATCCGATTTTTTCGTTTTCTTAGCGCTCTTAGAAGGCTTATCATTATCATTATCATCATTATCGCCATCATTCTTGTCATCGTCGACTACCGAAATCAAAATCTCATAACCGGATGTTCCATTCAGTTTTCCGGAACCTTTGAACACCGCAGTGTTATCCTTTACAACAAGCCATTTGTAATCACTGCTTCTAAATTTCAGCTTGCCAATATTGAACTCGAATTCTGTATTCCCTTTAGGAACATTTCCCTGCTTTTTATATTTCACTACGAAGCTGAAAGATGCTTTACCCATAGCAGAAGGTCTTGATAGGTAGGCACCCTGGGGTGAGTGATACCAACCATTACCTGTTACATACCCTCCACCATGCGAATCGTAAACAACAATCTTATCGGATACATAGGCAGCAGCAGCTCCGCAGGCGTCCGTCAGCGTTATAGTTGGCGAATACAGACCGGCATGGTTATAAATATGCGATACTTTAAACAGGTTTCCTGGATTGGTTACTTCCTGAAGTCCGGAATGATCATTCCAATCAATGGTGGCACGAATCACATTATTGTCCGTGTAAGAAGTAGTGAGAGAGGTGACTGAATTCGTAGCAATCACAGATCCAGAGGCCACTACAGAATGAATCACCGGATGCTGATTTATTACTGTTACCGTCTGGGTCGTACTGTTTGTTTTTCCATGATTATCAGTAACCGTCCACGTTACAATTGTTTCCCCTACAGGAAAAACATTATCTGGATGATCGCTCGTGATACTTTTAACGCCACAATTGTCTGAGGCCTGGGGTGTTGTCAAAACTAAGGTTGCAGAACATAAGCCCCCCGCGTCGTTCGTTGCCGATATATTTTCCGGGGTTTCTATGGTTGGCAATACGTCATCAGCTACAGTTACTGTCGTACTGCAACTACTGGTTTGGCCTTGTTCGTTGGTTACCGTAAGTTCCACATTGGTTATTCCAACAGCATAAGGACCCATTGGCAAAACCGAATATTTTAAAATACTCCCTTCCTGGCTGGTAGAGCCATTGTTAAAATCAATGGCAGATGCATTTCCGGTGCAATTAACATCGGCTGAGATGACAACAGGTTTACAAACGGCAACAGGAGGAACTGAACCACACGATTTCACAGTGATCTGATCCGTGGCGGAGCATCCATTGCCCACACTATAAGTCACCGTGTACGTTGTGGATACAGTAGGGTTCGCAACAGGGTTTTTTATTGAAACATCACTTAATCCAGTGGCAGGAGACCAACTATAAAATTCGTTTTGCGAAACGACTTCGGATATTATTCCAGCCAGATACACACCAAGATCGCCTGTATTGTCAACTATTGAAACCGATAAAACATTTGCGCCAGAAGCATTCCAATATTGTTCGAACTGGCTTTTGGTAAAATTAATTGTTTTCGGATATTGGGTCGCCGAGGCAGGGAAACAATTACATAGTCGATTCGTTTCATCAAAGAAGCCGATCTCCTGATTATTTAATTTGAAAGTAAATTTCGAGTTGTTGGAACAGGCGGTGTAGAACAACATGAATCTAATCTCCTGCGGATTTGTAATGGCAATTGACTGTGAATATTCAACATTTTTAACATACTCCCCACCATCAGTGCAAACATCCGTTGTAAAGTAACAATTATCGATACCACCGGGTGCATTAAACATACAAAATTTAGCAACCGAGGGAGGAATAGATGATCCGTTAAAACTTCCCAGTGCGTTTAGTTGAACAGGATTGTCACAATTGGTTGCATCTTCTCCCGCATCAACAGTTAATGAATTTAAAGTAACCAGTGTCTTGGTGGAAGTACCACTGCATCCCGTAGCATCTGAGACTTTTACTGAATAGGTGCCACTTTGTGAAACTGTTATGGATTCGCTGGTTTCACCATTGGACCATAAATAAGTATAGGGTCCTGAACATTTGGCAGAACTGGCTGTCAGGATTACACTTTCTCCTTTGCAAATTGATGTAGGACCGCTGGCTGTGATGTTAGCTCCCGATTCAAATTCTAATTTCATGGTCTGTGATTCCGCATCACAGCCGCCATTTAATCCACCCCAATTAAAATTTCCGGAATGCGCTCTGATGACATATCGGTCATCACAACTACATCCTCCTCCGTCCACAACTAATTCAACTCCACTGGCGACACAAGAGCCTCCACATCCAGTTCCTACCTGCCAGGTATGTCCGTCCGAGGTGACTGAACCCGGCAATCCCAAACTTAACAAGCGGGCAAGCTCACTCGCAGCTGCGGGATCAGTTATTTTAATTCCGGCTGTAAGAAACGTTCCTGAAATGGTAGCAGACACAAAATCGTTCTCACCCAGCTCGGTTAAGAAATTAGTCCAGTTATTGCACTGGGCACTGGTTGGTGCTAAACCCTGAGTAAAATTATCCGTCCAGATCAACGATTGTGCTGAGGTTATGTAACTGGCAGAAATCAGCAACATTAAAACGATCACGAGTCTTACTGAATAATTACGCATATGGGAATTCCTGATGAAATTAAGTCCTGATGAACAAGCCTGGGCAAATATTTTCATTTTGGAATTATTTAATCGTTATGGTTATCGCCTCAAATGACGAATTTTTCGGAAGGACAATAAATGTAGACTGGAAAGGTTTATCGGCGCAATCTCCTGTTAAAGTGCTGATGGCCTCAACTGAGTTTATCAGAGAAGGGATAAAAATATTCTTTCCTTTCAATGTGATTTTGCATTCAAAATCCACATGAAGACTGACGGCTTTATGGTTAAAAATCTGAAATAATATTCTGGGGTGTCCGTTACAGTCCGCCCATTTGTATGAAACCTGAATTCCATCCTTCTCTGCTGCCAGAGTCCAATCCGCCGTAGTTTGGCTGAATGCCATCGCTGGCATCAGGACTATAACCAGGGCGGTCAATCCCAAAAAGCATAAGAGGCCTTTTTTCCTTAAGCGTCCTTGAAAATTCTTCAGAATCATATAAATCTTTTAAATAATGTGCGAAATATGGGCTTTCAAGGCTTTACAGCCGGTTTACAATATAGGCCTTTAATTGATTGAATCGGCCGGTTGACCATTAGGTAACCCAAAAAAATATACTATAAAAATTCATTATTTTCCCATTTTGGGAATTTCAAGGCATTAAAAAAGGAGACTTTCGCCTCCTTAATATTGGATTGATTGAATTATTATTTGTAGAGTTTAGACCTACATATGTCTGATAATCTCACGGGCGAATTCAGAGCACTTAAGTAAGGTTGCCCCTTCCATCTGCCGGTGGAAATCATAAGTAACTTTCTTTGAGGCAATGGCTTTTTCTAATCCACTATAGATCATGTCGGCTACTTCCTGCCAGCGCATGTACTCAAACATCATGGCACCTGAAAGGATCACTGAACCGGGGTTAACCTTATCCTGCCCTGCATATTTCGGAGCCGTACCATGGGTGGCCTCAAAAATCGCGTGGCCCGTTACGTAATTTATATTTGCTCCTGGTGCTATCCCAATGCCGCCAACAATGGCCGCAAGTGAATCCGAGATATAATCGCCATTTAAGTTCAATGTTGCCACCACCGAATATTCATCAGGCCTTAACAGAATTTGTTGCAAAAACGCATCCGCAATAGCGTCTTTAATGATGAGCTTATGTCCATCTTTTTCAATGACTTGCCAGGGACCACCATCCAGATCCTTCGCACCAAACTCATCTTTTGCCAGCGCGTATCCCCAATCACGGAATCCACCCTCTGTGAACTTCATGATATTACCCTTGTGCACCAAAGTCAGGTTAGGCTTTTTATTTTCAAGCGCGAACTCCAGAGCCGCGCGCACCAGACGCTCGGTTCCCTCTTTTGAAACCGGTTTTATACCAATACTCGAAGTTTTCGGAAAGCGAATTTTTTTATAATTTTGGGGAAACGTTTCTTCGAAAAATTTCAGGAACTTTTTATTATCCTCAGTTCCTTCCTGAAATTCAATTCCCGCATAAATATCCTCCGTGTTTTCCCGGAATAATACCATATCCGTTTTATGAGGCTCTCTGACCGGTGAGGGCACACCTTTGAACCATCTTACCGGTCTCACGCACGCGTACAGGTCAAGCTCCTGGCGTAAGGCTACATTCAGAGACCTGATACCTCCCCCTACAGGAGTTGTTAAAGGGCCTTTGATTCCGACAAGGTACTGGCGGAAAGTATTGAGGGTTTCTTCAGGTAACCAGTCATTAACCTTCTTAAAAGATTTTTCGCCTGCGAGAACTTCTTTCCAGGTGATTTTTCTTTTGCCTTTATATGCTTTCTCAACGGCGGCATCGAAAACAACTTTTGAGGCGGGCCAGATATCCACTCCGGTACCATCGCCTTCTATATAAGGTATCGTTGGATTTTCGGGAACCACTAACTTACCTTTGCTGATGCTTATTTTTTGATCACTCATTGCTTACGTTTTAAGTTATTTTTGATGCCTTTTTAAAAAAGCGCCGAAAAATAATCAGTATTAGCGGATTTTATGTTTTATAGCATTAAAAAAAAACGCCACTAATCAAATTAAACTCGCTATTACCGTCAAAACTGCATTTTATTGACGGCCATAAATGCGTGAGAGTACAATGCAATCGGTGATTCCAGCATTTTTCTGGATGTAAGATCGTTTCCCTTTTCTGAATACTATGAAATCATTCATTATACTGACATTATTAGTTGTCATTCAAACTTCTGACACTGTTCAAAGTATTACCGCCATTGAAACGGCTATCTGCCTCAATCCCGAAGAAAAAAAGCTCTATACGATGATGATGCATTATCGGAAGGCAAAGGGACTCGGGCCCATCAGGATTTCGGCGCAGTTATCGCAGGTTGCCCAAGCCCATGCCCGTGACCTGGCGGAGAATTATAAGTTTGATGTTAAAAATAAGTGCAATCCGCATAGCTGGTCCTCAAAAGGAAAATGGTCTTCATGCTGCTATACAAATGATCACAAAAAAGCTCAATGCATGTGGGACAAGCCCCGCGAAATTGCCGGCTATGAAAGCGCGGGTTATGAAATAGCCTACTATAGTTCCGCAGGCGCTTCCGCGGCCGAAGGTCTTGAGGGTTGGAAAAAAAGCCCATCCCATAACCCCCTTATCGTAAATGAGGGAATTTGGAACAAGGTAGACTGGAAAGGTGTAGGCGTTGGGGTCTATAAAGAATATGGCGTGGTATGGTTTGGAGAACTAGAAGATAAATCGCCTATCATTAACTGCGATAACCCCTAGTATTTTTCATCTTCATTAGGAAATAGTTTCGCTTTCACGTCAGAGACATAATTCCTGACAGCGCCGGTGATGACTGAATCCAGGTCAGCATACCTCCTTAAAAATCTGGGCTTGAATTCTTTATTAATACCCAGCATATCCTGCATCACAAGAACTTGTCCGTCGGTATCGGGGCCCGCGCCAATACCGATCGTCGGAATTTGAACGGATTGGGATACTTTTTTAGCCAACGATGCCGGAATTTTTTCGAGCACCATTCCGAAACATCCGCATTCAGCCAGCAGACTGGCATCTGCCAACAATTTTTTAGCCTCCTCTTCTTCCTTAGCCCTGACTGTATAGGTGCCAAATTTATAGATAGATTGTGGAGTCAGTCCCAAATGACCCATAACAGGAATGCCCGCACTCAGAATCCGCTCAATGGAATCTTTGACTTCCTTACCGCCCTCCAGTTTTACGGCGTGAGCGCCTGCTTCTTTCATAATTCTTATGGCCGATCTGAGCGCTTCACCAGAATCTCCCTGATAGGTTCCAAAGGGGAGATCAACTATCACCAGTGCGCGTTTTACAGCGCGAATAACTGAGGCTGCATGGTAGATCATTTGATCAAGCGTAATGGGAAGTGTGGTTTCATGCCCAGCCATCACGTTAGAAGCCGAATCTCCAACGAGGATGACATCCACCGAGGCCGCATCAATAATCTTGGCCATACTGTAATCATACGCTGTCAGCATGGCAATTTTTTCTCCCCTGTTCTTCATTTCCTGAAGTTGATGGGTAGTAATTTTTTTTAATTCCTGTTTGTGAACTGACATTGAAAAATGATTATGGCCTGTGAAGGTTATCTGACATATACGGCAGTTTCTTTTCCAAGGATCACTTCGACGTGATCACGAATAGTCGTGGCTAATTCATAGCCAGTGTATTGAGGATATATGGGAAAAAGTGTATGGCCTCGGTTTACAAGGACAGCGGTTTCAATTTTTTTTACCTCGATATTAAGAAATGGCTTCAGACCATAAGCGAAAGTGCGGCCTGTATTCAGAACATCGTCAACCAGGATGATGCATTTTTTTTGAAGTTCTTTCAGATTGCAATCCAGGGTTACTTCCGTTTGTTGTGGAGCGGATTTGTCTAATGAAACTTTGACAAGGCTGGTTTTAAGAGGGGAAATAGACTCCACTTCCTTAATCAGTAATTTAGCCAGCATATATCCCTGACCTTCAATTCCCGCGATGACGATTGTCTTTTCATCGAAGTTGTGCTCATATATTTCATATGCCATCCGTCGGATCTTCTGTTTTACCTGAGCTTCATCCAGTATCAAAGTCCTTTCTGAAAGCATAATCATTGAGGTATGGGCAGTGTTTTGCTATCCTTAAAAGTGGAAAGGATAACCAACGACTGAAGGCTGTCTACCACATCAATATTGGATACTTTCTCTAACATTAGCTGCTGATAGGATGCGATATCCACACAAACAATTTTCAAAATAAAATCGCCAGCACCTGTGATGTGATGGCATTCCACAATCTCATTAATCTTTTTAATGGCCTCGATGAATTTTTCAATATTCTCCTTATTATGACCCTTCAGGGATGCCATTACAAAGGTACTGACCCCCAGCCCAACGCTTGCCGGGTCGATTACTGCATGATAACTTCTGATAACACCTGAGGTCTCCAACTTATTTACGCGCTCCAGGGTTGGCGCGGGGGATAATCCAATTTCTTTTGCTAATTGTGCGTTAGTAATATTGGAGTTCGCTTGAAGAATTTCGAGAATTTTGCGGTCGGTTGCATCAAGTCTTACGTTTGATTTCATGAGTTAGTTTTTTTTGTTGTATGACGCATTTAAACGGCGTTTTACATAATCCGTTCGGCCCGCCTGTCGCATACCAAATTTTATTTGGGTAAAAATAATGGAAAAAGGGACTCTTTCTGAATATTCCGAAAAGATTTACGGATTCGATGATATCAAAATCCTCTGAATGTTTTTGGTAACGCCATCTTCTATGATAAGATGATAAATTCCATCGGGAATGGTCCTAACGTCCAATGTTTTATGGTTCAGACCCGACTCAGTCATGAGTTCGGCTTCAAATACTTTTTTTCCCATCGCATCAGAGATAGCAATCCGAATCGTTTTCTTGCTTTCAGAAATCAAGTTAACATCCAACAGCGCGTTAACCGGATTTGGATAAGCCGGGAAAACAAATAACTTACCCCCGAGCTCTTTACAGATTCGATTTCCCTCCACGGAAATATCCTTTTCCAGAACTGCAGAAACGCAAACATAACGCTGGCTTTCCAGGTTAGTCATCAATGTGTTAAAAATCAGGTTGTAGCGGGAACCAGGTAAAATGGATTCCGCTACAATCTCGCGCAGTTTTAATTGACCTGAAAAATCAATATCAACAGGTAAATTCTTCAGCGTGGTATTTCCTTTATTGTTTACGGTAACTATCATCTTGAAACTTCCCTCGTTGTTCTCGGTAAATGTTATCATTTCAAGATCTACATCCGGCAAGGGTGCATTTGTTAAAATGGCAGCGCGATGCGTATCCTGGCATTGCTGACTGTTGGCAGCCGTTAATTCTACCTCAAATTCTCCTACCCCACTGAAGGTATAAGTTGGGGAAAATTCCGAGGATGTGGATCCGGTCCCATCCAGGAATCTCCAGGTAAATTGGGAGGCATGAGACGATGTGTTGGTAAACAGGACTTCAAATGGTTTGGCTCCTGAAAACACGCCAGATGAAAACGACGCCTGAGGGGGCTGAATGATATTGACCTCTTTACTCACCTGATAGCTACATCCCGACTCAGTTGTAACCTTTAAGCGAACCGTCTTGCGGCCCATTTCATCGAAGGTGAAACTCGCAGGAGACGCTGTTGAAGTTGCACCGCCCTGGAAATCCCATGATCTTGAAGTGACAGGATCCGCACCACTGGTGAGGTCTGTAAAAATCGTTGCGTTTTCAATACAGTTTTTTGTGAATGCGAAATCTGGAGACAAGGGTTCAGGAACGAGAATCGTTTTGGTAGCCGTCGAAACACAACCATTGGAACCGGTTACCTCAATAAAAACCGGATATAGATTGGGTGTTCTGAACGTATGGGTAGGTGAACGTGTCTCGTAATAGGCAGTGCCTATTTCCCAATACCAGTTTACGATGTTATCACTGGAAGGTCCGGTAAAGGTAACGGGCTTGTCGTCACAGGCCGGAGTAAACGTAAAATCACTCGAAGGTGAGGGTGATATGGAAATTTCCTTTTGTCCGGTAGACTCGCATCCCCATTCAGTTTTCGCGGTCAGGGAGACGGAGTAGTATCCGGGATCCTTAAAAATATGCAAAGGTTCAGCTTCAGATACGTTGCTTGAATTGGAGGCATCCTCAAAATCCCATAGCCATGTCGTTAAATCAACCCCATCGGCATTGGTAGTGGTATTGTAAAGCTGGGTTGGCGATCCGCTGCACGAAAGTGGTGGTGAGTATATTCCAAAATCAATAATGGGTTTTGAGTATATGCGTATCTGTCTGGTTTTTGTGTTATTACAACCTGCCTCATCGGTGGCGGTAAGCCTTACTGAAAAGTTACCAAATGCTGAATAGTTATGGGAAGGATTTTCGCTTGATGATTCGTTCCCGTCATCAAATTCCCATTTATAGGCATCGATTAGACCGATACTTTTATTCGTAAAGGAGGTGATATCTCCAAAACAGATTCCACTGAAATCGAAGTCAACGGCCGGACCTTCCACTAAGTTATTCAAGATCTCTTCGGATTCGCTTTCGCAGCCGGGTATCGCGGCAATAAGTTTAATTTGATAAGGCCCCGGCGACGTCATGACATACTTGAGATCTTGCTGATCCGATACCTCCACTGCATTGACAAACCAGCGCCAGGAAGGATCCGACGCAGCGGTAAAGTTCGATGTGTTTTCAAACTTCAAAAGTTGATTGGTACACAGCGGTAATGCTGCCGGAAGGGTGAATTGACTCTCCGGTTTTTCAAAAATGGATACTGCCATCTGTTTTCGATTAGTACATCCATTTTCACCCGACACCTCCAGTGAAAGCGGATAAGCACCGCCGACGGCATAAACATGTGTCGGCGTTTGGAGAATTGAACCATTACCGTCCCCAAAGGTCCATTGATACGTATCAATTACTCCCTGCACATCAACGGTTTCAAAGTAAACCTCATGATTTACGCAGGCATGGGTCTGTCGGATATTAAATTCAGGTGCTACGTCACTGGTAACGGAAATCTGATGGGAGGTGGTCAATAGAATGCCATCGGAATCGTAAGCCGTTACAGCAATTTTTCGATTACCCTGCTGCGTGAACTTGAAATTTCCAGGAGTCCTCCCTGCCACATACGCGGGAGATACTTCGCAATCTGATCGGAACGATAATCGATAAAGGTTGCCATCGGAATAATTGATCATCCATCCGCACCATTCGCCTTTAACAGCACCAATATAGAGCGATCGTGAATTTGACAAGACTCCAAATGATCCCAAAGACCTAACTGAGGGAGTGATATCCAGGTCATTTTGGAAATGTAATCGGCTCAGCCCGCCTGAAGTACTTGATACAAATGCATAAATCATATCGCCCTCTCTGACCACCGAAAGCCGGTATGGCTCAAAGGCAAATGTGAGACCATAGTTCATAACAACCGGAGTTTCCCTCAACGAGGTTCCAAAATCGAGCTGATAAAGACTTTTATTGTCAAAACTGAGCACAAGAGCTTTCCAGTTTCCACATTGTCGGAACAGTTGAACATCGATGGGGCTACTCCCTGGAATGGAGATCGTTTCCAGTTGGTCTGAAGGATTTAAAAAACCTTGTGGATAATGAAGCATTGAAACCTGACCAGCACCATATTCTGCTATTATAAGTGTACTACCGGAAACAGGATTTGAAGAGACGGATATGTTTGCGAAATTTCCCGTTGTTCTTGTATGCAAAACAGTGGCAGAAGGAGTGTTCGAAAGCGATGAGCCAAAATTTATCAGAATAATATTGCTGTTCCCTGCATTGGCTACCAAGCCCAGCCATGCGCCATTCTCCTCAACGATGCTGACGGACGTAGGGGATTGAAGTAAATTATTGACATTACCCAGGTTCATTTTTGCAGGAATGTTTTCTAAACTATTATCAAAATTCAACCTCAACAGCGAGTTAGTGGCGGCATCCAATGAGAAGCCATAGAACTTTTCATCATCTTGAGCAAGGGTAAAATCAAGAGTTGAAGACATTCCGGTATTGGAAACCAGGGATATAGTTGGCGTGGCCTGGAGATCCATTGGGCAAAGATCCCATTCAAAAGAATTGGCGGTAGAATTATTATTTTCAATCTGAATATTACTTTGCAGACACACCTGTGTGGGGATAATGAGATCATTAATGTCGCATTGGGCCCTTGCCTGAGACCCAGCGAAGAAAAAGATGACTATTAAAAAAAAATATCTCACTATCATACGGTTAATGACTGATAAATGGCCTTGTATTTTTGGATACCGGATGCCAGATCAAAGTTTCCCAATAACATTTCCCTTGCGCTTTGGGGCTTGCGGTCAATCAATAGTGTGGCAACGTTCTGATAATCAAACGTATTCTCGCAGATAAACAGGGGCAGACCACTTTCATTCAACCTATCAATATCTCCCCACCCGGCGTTGGTAACCACAGGTAAATTCATAGCCCAGGCTTCAGCCATCTTTGTGGCAGACGAGGCTTTCTTTGAAAAGGATGGTTTTATAAAACAAATGGAGGCGTTTCCCAGAGTCAGGTATGCGGGCACTTCACTTCGGGTGACACTTTTAATAATTATTTTTGATGCGAATTCATAATGGCTCAGCTCAGGATGATCAGGTGTTAGAATAAGCATGATAGCGTCGTTGTACTTTGATACCAAAATTGAAAAAAATTGTAACATCTGATCCGTCATGTACCAGGTGCCCCAGGATCCCAGATATATCAAAACGAAAGTACCAGGTTGAATGGACAATGCTTTTCTGACAACCGCTGACTCGGCTTCATATTTAGTAGGATGAAAAAGATCCGTATCTACACAGGTCGGAATCACAGAAATAGCCGTCCGTTCGTATCCCCACGATAAAATTTCAAGCCTGGCATTTTCAGTAAGGCAGATTACATGATCTGCGGCCTTTAAGAATTCCCTTTCCTTTTTTTTAAAGAACAAATACATCATCCTGAAAAGTGGCTTGTTCAAATTCCAAATACCTCCATCGACTCGTTCGTCAGCCCAAAATCCGCGCATGTCAAAAATAAATTTTACACCAAATTTTTGTTTCAACCAATGGCCAATGAGGGAAGTCAAATAACTCCGGCAATGGATGATAGCGAATGGTTTTTCAAGAAAAAGTTTTTTCGCAACAATCCTTAAGGTGACCATGTCATACAGTGTCGAAAAGATAAGGGGCGATTTATGATAGATCAACGGCTTCCAGGAAAGTTGATGCAGCTCACATATTTTTTGGATTTGGTCCCGGTATTTTTTGTAGCGATCAGGTTTTTCGAAGGATATTACTGTAATGGAATACCCGTGCTTTGCCAGGCCGGTCAGATAAGGCAGAATCTGGGACTGACCCAACCCATCGGTTAACCCATCATAGGATAAGTACAATATGCGGTGTCTCTGTTCACTATCAAGCGTGTTCATAGATCCATTTATGTGCTACAATCAAAACCCAAAGACGGTGATACAAAAAATTCTGCCCGTTGGAGAAGGCCGTTTTCAGGCTGTGTACGTATGGATATTTGACGATTCCAATATCATGCACCATCTCTTTACTTAAATACCTTTCAGTTAAATACGCAAGCTCATGTTTCAGCCATTGTGCTAATGGAATGCTAAAACCTTGTTTAGGGCGATAAATCAAATCGTCGGGAAGATATTCCCTCAAAATTTCCTTGAGGATCCATTTTCGCTCGCGGCCATTTTTTTTAAACTGATAGGGTAAACTTAGCCCCAACGCTATCACGTCGGCATCTAAAAAAGGGCAACGGCATTCCAGCCCATAATGCATGGAGGCACGATCCACCTTAACCAGTAAATCATCCTTTAAATAATACTGGATGTCAAATAAAGCCTGCTTTTCGCCAGCATTGAGATAAGGGGCTATTACCTCCTGATAATTTAAGTTTTGAAATTGAGGTAGTGTTTGGGCAGACATGCCAACGACTTCCTTCCTGGTAAAAAAATATTGCTCCTGCGAAAAGATATGACTCCTGAGTTCATCCGGATTCACATGCTGTAGAAGAAAGGAAATTCTTTTCCACCGGTCGTTCCCAAATTTTCGAAGCAAAAATGAAAGTGGTGACTGAATGGCCCGAAGCCAAAAGCCATCCAGCAGGTTTGCCCAGTCATATGATCCATAGCCGAGGAAAAGTTCGTCTCCCCCGTCACCTGTCAGGGACACCGTAACTTCTTTTCGGGCAAGCTTTGAGACCAACATCATGGGGATTGCAGAGGTATCCGCAAAGGGTTCATCAAAAAGGTCGAAATGATTTTCAAGCATATTTACTGCTTCCTGTTCAGCAAGAATATACTCATGATGATCAGTCTTGAGTTGTTTGGAAACTTTTCTGGCAAAAGCGCTTTCATCAAATTTATTCTCAAGAAAACCTATACTGAAAGTTTTTAAAGGCTCGTGTTTGAGTCGTGAAGCCATGGCAACTACAAGAGATGAATCCGTGCCTCCACTCAAAAAAGCGCCCAATGGAACATCACTGATTAATCTTTTCTCAACTGCGCGAGACAAAGTGGATTTCAACTCCGTAATGGCGTCATTTTTTTTCCAAACCCTGGGTTCAGCAACATATTCAGTCAGATTGGAATAGGGGGTGATATTCAGCAAAAGACCTGGTTTTAAATAGGCATAATTCCCGGCCGGGAATTTTTTTATAGCGTTATAAATAGTGTCGGGTTCGGGTATATAGCCAATGTGAAGAAATGAGTTGATCGCATCGTTATTTATGGATCTTTTATCCTTTATTACAGGATGCGTCAGTAAAGACTTAATTTCAGATCCGAAAAGGAAATGGGTGTTGCTCAAATGATAGAATAAGGGTTTTTTACCCACCCTGTCTCTGCAGATAAAAAGTTGATTTTGGAGTTGGTCATAAATCACAAGCGCAAACATGCCTTCGAGTTTTCTGCAAAGGTTGTGTCCCCATTCCGCAAAACCATGGATGATAACTTCGGTATCAGACTGTGTTTTAAACGTAATTCCCGGATTCGTGTTAGAAATTTCTTTTCTCAGAGAGCGGTAATTATAAATTTCTCCGTTAAACACGATTACAAATCTGCCGTCTGGAGATGCCATAGGCTGATTAGCCACAACGGATACGTCGATAACG
>JBDSIM010000012.1:0-17897 GCA_039917935.1 Cyclobacteriaceae bacterium
TACCGCGTCGAGCGCGCCGTCTGCACGCTGGGCCGACACCTCGATGCGCAGCGTCACGAGACCACCGCCGTCGGGCAGCGCCTCGGTTCCCTCCAGGTGAATCGTGCTGCGCAGCACGTCGCCCTCGAAGACCGGGGCGAGGTGATTGCAGTTATGCCAGCCGAGGATCGTCACGAGGTTCGGCAGCGTCTTCGTGATCTGCGCCGCGGCGATACCGATCGTGTGGCCGCCGTACACGAGGCGCTGGCCGGAGTGATGCGAGCCGGGGTCGGTGTGCGCCTTGGCGATGTTCAGCGACAGGCGCGCGAGCTCAGTGGCGCCCGTGACGCTGTCGCCGCCGTCGACCTTCCACGTCGTCGGCGCGCTGAGGTCGGCGAAATGCGTGCCGGGAACCTCGGCGCGGTACGCGTCGAGGTCGATGTCGTCCAGCGACGTCGTCAGCGCCTCGGGCGGCAGGTCGGCGGGGAACTGGTCGAGGTCGTCGGCGTGTGGCTCGGACGCGTCGACGTCTGCGATCGGCAGCATCGCGCAGCGCCAGTAGTCGAGGATCGCGCGATCCTCCTGATCGCATGTGACGATGTGCAGGACGGCGAGCCCGGTCGGCTTGCGCCCTTCCTTGATCGTGTTGCGCTTGAGCGCGACGATCTCGGTCGTCGTCTTCATCGTGTCGCCGATCGCCGGCAGGCGGCGCAGCATGAGCCGACGGTAGAAGAGGTTGCCGATGACGCGCTGGGTGAGATGCGTGGATTGCCCGATCGAGACGTCGCATACGAGCATCGGGTGGGCCAGGCGGCGGCCGGCGACCCGCTCGGAGAGCGTCGCGTCGAGGGCGAGGCGCAGGCGGTCGCCGACGATCGACTGGTGCAGCGCGGCGTGGCCTTCGTTGAGCGTCATCGCTGGGAACTCGACGTACGTGTCGCCGACGGTCAGCTCCTCCCAGTAGGGGCCGCCGACTAGGACGGCGTCGTCAGCTGCAGGCGTTGTGCTCATGCGTAACGTGCGCTCCGATCAGTTCACGAGTAGACGGCTGGGGGCAAGCCTACGAGAGCGCCCGCTCGGGTGCCGTGAAGACGATCGCGTCGCCCGCCGCGAGCGGCTCCTGCGTCGGCAGTAGAAATTGTCTTTTTACTTCCACCAACCGCGGCAACGGCAAGCTTGATCCTGCCAATGTTGAGAATATTGACGGCTATTTTGAAACCATTCTCTCTTTCTGAAAGCAAATTCTCTGACGGTACCTTGCAATCGTTAAAGAAAATTTGTCTCGTGGAAGATCCCTTAATACCCATTTTATGCTCCTCCTCATTCATGGTGATTCCACCCAGGGATTTTTCAACGATAAATGCACTGAGGTTTTTATCATTTTCAATTTTCGCGAATACAATATAGATGTCGGCGAAGCCACCATTGGTAATCCACATCTTCTGTCCATTGATAACGTAGTGCTTGCCATCTGGGGTGAGCACCGCTTTCGTTTTTCCGCTGTTGGCATCGGAGCCGGAATCAGGTTCGGTAAGGCAATAAGCTGCTTTCCATTCGCCTGTCGACAATTTAGCCAGGTACTTTTTTTTCTGAGATTCGTTCCCGTAGTACACTATAGGCAAGGTGCCGATACCGGTGTGTGCGGAAAGTGCAACGGCAACCGAGTGGCCTGCACCTATTACTTCGGCCACCAACATTGTGGTATTAAAATCCATTCCAAATCCGCCATATTCTGCAGGAACAGAAGTGCCCAGCAATCCAAGTTCTCCGGCCTTATCCAACAATGAAGGCATGAGTTTAGGATCCTTCATGGAATCAATTTCATCAAGCCGGGGATACACTTCTTTGTCCAGAAAATCTTTACACTGTTGTTCAATCATTTTTTGCTCCTCGGTGAATTCTTCCGGAATGAAGATCTCATGCGCCAGGGTTTCACGGATCAAAAATTCACCCCCTTTTATTGCCTGTTTGGGGTCTACTGAAGTCGCCATAGTTCTGTTTCTTTTACTTTAATTCAATAATTCGTACACTCCTGCTACCCCTTGACCGCCGCCCACACAAGCGGTGACGAGGCCATATTTTTTCTTTTGCCTTCTGAGCTCGTTAAATAGTTGCACTGACAAGCGCGCGCCTGAAGATCCTAACGGGTGGCCTACCGCTATGGCTCCACCGTTAAGATTTAATTTGTTCATATCAATTCCTAACTCCCGGACAACCGCCAGGGACTGAGCCGCAAAAGCTTCGTTGAGTTCGAATAAATCCATATCCTGAAGTTTCATACCTGCAATCTTAAGTGCCTTTGGCACCGCGGCAACAGGCCCAATACCCATGATCTTCGGGTCTACGCCCGCAGTGGCATAGCTTAGCATCCTGGCAATGGGTTTTATATTTAATTGCTTCACCATTCTCTCAGACATCACCACTACGAAAGCTGCACCATCGGAAGTCTGTGAAGAATTCCCTGCTGTCACTGTGCCTCCGACGGCGAAAACAGGTTTCAACTTCGAAAGAGCTTCTACCGTCGTATCTGCCCGAATACCTTCATCAGTGTCAACCACAAACTCCCTGGTTTTCTTTTTATTGTTTTCATCCACATAAACTTCTTTCACCGTGATAGGAACCGTCTCTTCTTTGAACTTGCCTTCCTTTACTGCGGCGGAAGCTTTCACATGCGAGCGATAAGCAAACTCGTCCTGATCCTCACGGGTAACCTTGTATTGTTTTGAAACCTCCTCTGCCGTTAAGCCCATGCTCGTATAGTAAGTAGGATTTTCCTTTGCGATGGCATAATTCAAGGCTGTCTTCCAACCCATTACCGGCACAAGTGACATGGATTCCGCGCCTCCAGCGATGATCACATCAGCTTGCTTTGCGTGGATCCTCGCGCAGGCAATTGAGATGGCCTCAATACCAGATCCGCAATAACGGTTAACCACCATTCCGGGAACTTCCCTACCAAGCGCGAGCAAGGAAATCATGCGACCCATCTGCATACCCTGGTCGGCCTCTGGCACAGCGTTCCCTACGATCAGATCATCCACCATTTGATTTTCTAATCCGGGAACAGACTTCACAAGATGTTTGATAACCTCTGAAGCAAGGTCATCAGGCCTTACAAATCTAAATCCCCCTTTTTTTGCTTTACCTACCGCGGTTCTAAAACCCGCTGTTATGTATGCGTCCATAGTATTAGTTGACAGTTGACAATTTTTTCAGTTGACAATTACAGTTCATCCATTAAACTTCTCGCCGCCGTTTTTTCGTTTTACTTTATGCGTCCAGGTGGTTTAAGTCATTCTAGTTCGCCAGTGAGATTCATAAAAAATTTCAATTAGCAATTAATGCTTTCTTCCGTTGATATCTTGTAGGGCTTTCTATCATATGATTTAATAGCTTGCCAACCTCAACCGCCTTTGATTCTAAATTGCCCCACATTTCTTCGGTGATGTAAGAACATTCTTTGGCAATTCTAACCAGACTCTTGTTTCCGTGTTTTCAGAATCCGCATCGGTCGTTTTACTCACAAAATATTTCTCATACTGCCTTTTTCTATACGCTTATCCAATACACGAAAAGAAATATTTTGATGATCTTCTGATCTGTCAGGGAATATTTTTCTTCCGCAGAAAACTTCTTTGAGACTATTAAAATTTCCACTGCCGATACAAATGCACTCTTATAAACAGTTAAATCCCTAAAATTGTCAGCCGCCATTAGAATAAAGTTTAGTCCGTGCATTAAGATCCGTACTAATAAAAATCATGATAACCATTAAACTTTTTATACACACCTCTTTTTCTGACTCACATTGTCAACTGCCCCATTGTCAACTAATTTCTGAGCGGTTTCCCCCCCGTCAAAATAGACTGAATTCTTTCGAGCGTTTTCTTTTCTCCACATAACGAAACAAAAGCTTCCCTTTCAAGATCGAGTAAATATTGCTCACTTACTTCCTGGGCAGTTGTGAGATCTCCGCCGCACATCACATGGGCGATCTTCAGTGCTATTTTTGCGTCATGGTCGGAAATGTAATTTCCCATGCGCATACCCTGGACGCCGGCCATGAACAACGCTATGCCTGTACGTCCCTGTACCCGGATGTTTTTCGATTGCTGTGGCATATCGTACCCGGCTTCAAATAATTCTATGACCGCTTTTTTTCCATCCAATATCTGGCGGTCGCGGTTCATGGAAACGCGGTCCACTGGTCGAAGGAGATTCATTTCGCGTGCTTCCTCAGCCGACAAAGCAACTTTGGCCGTGGCGATGTTCATGAAAGCATTTTGGAGGGCATTTAGTTCTACGTCTCCTTCCTGAAATCTGTCGCTCACCCTTTTGGTAAGTTCTTTTGTACCCCCTCCTCCCGGAATCAGTCCAACCCCGACCTCCACTAAACCAATATAAGTTTCTGCGGTAGCTTGCGCGATGTCGGCATGCAAAGTCATTTCACACCCTCCGCCCAACGTTCTCCCTTGAGGACAAACGACAACCGGAATTGAAGAGTATCGTAAACGCATAGTTGATTTCTGAAACATTCTTACCATGAAATCAATTTCATCATAGTCCTGTTCAATGGCGTACATAAACACCAGTCCGAGATTAGCCCCCAAAGAAAAATCCGGTCCCTGGTGACCTACCACCAGTCCGCGATAATCTTTTTCGGCCAGGTCAACAGCTTTATTTAAACCTTCAATAACAGACGTGCCGAGGGTATAACTCTTACTGTGCCATGAGAAGTTAATGACTCCGTCCCCGAGGTCCAGAATTTTGGATTCCGCATTTTTCCAGACAACATGATCAGAAAGGTTTTCCAGAATGATGAACGCATCCTTACCAGGGATCCGTTTGTAGGATTTTGAAGGGATATCATAGTAACTTCTCTTCCCTTCGGTAACCTTGTAGAAAGTTTTAATTCCGGAGGCAAGCATATCATATACCCATTGATTGGCCTTATATCCTGCAGCTTCCATGTGCTGTAAACTCTTTTCAACACCAACGGCATCCCATGTATCAAATGGGCCAAGTTCCCAACCGAATCCAGCACAGACCGCGTCGTCTATTTTATATAACTCGTCAGCAATTTCAGGGATACGATTGCTTACGTATTGAAATAATGCATAAAAGGAATCACGATAAAATTCTCCCGCCTTATCTTTCCCCGACAGGAGTATTTTAAAACGCTCACGCAAATTGTCAATGGTTTTCGTCGTTTCCAGCGTCGCAAATTTCGATTTCGTTTTTGGTTTGTATTCCAGGGTCTTAAGATCCAGTGTTAAGATTTCGGTCTCCCCTTTTGCGCTTTTGGTTTTCTTATAAAATCCCTGTCCCGTTTTGTCGCCCAACCATTTATTCTGTTCCAGCTTGGTTATGACGTCTGGCATTTTAAACATCTCCCTGCCTTCATCGTTAGGCAACCCTGCATAGAGATTATGCGCTACTTTGATCAGGGTGTCCAGGCCAACCACATCAGACGTTCTGAAAGTTGCCGATTTCGGCCGACCGATAACGGGTCCGGTTAATTTGTCAATCTCATCGATATTGAGGTCGAATTTCTTCATGGAGTCTACCACCTTCATGATGCCATAAATGCCCACGCGATTGGCGATGAAGGCAGGTGTATCTTTGCAAAGAACCGTGGTTTTTCCCAGGTGTAAATCACCGTAATTCATCAGAAAGTGAACAACCTCGGGATCGGTTTTCTCTGTGGGGATTATTTCAAGTAACCGGAGATACCTCGGAGGGTTAAAAAAGTGTGTTCCACAAAAATGTTTTTGAAAATCCTCGCTTCTCCCTTCAGCCATTAGATGAATGGGAATTCCGGAGGTGTTAGAGGTAATGAGGGTTCCCGGCTTTCTATGTTTTTCAACTTCATCGTATACTTTTTTCTTGATCTCCAGATTTTCGACTACCACCTCTATGGTCCAGTCATAATCTTTGATCCTGCCCATGTCATCGGTAAAGTTTCCGAGTTTAACGCGTGAAGAAAAAGATTTCGTAAACAAAGGTGCCGGGTTAGACTTGATGGCATTGTCAAAAGAGGCTTGTACAATTCTGTTTTTTACTGCAGGACTATCGAGGCTAAGCCCCTTGTTTTTCTCAGCTTCAAGAAGTTCTTTCGGGGCGATATCAAGCAATAAAACTTCAAGGCCGATATTTGCAAAATGAAATGCAATTCGGGAGCCCATAATGCCGGAACCTAGAACTGCAACCTTTCGAATTATACGATTCATAGTGGGGTTAGACTGTTAGTGGTAAAGTTATGGATTGACCTTAACGTAAATATTGTTTTTTTCAATGATCTTTTGAATGTCCTGCAAAACTTTAAAAAAGGTGTTTAATTTATTACCTCCGATATTATCCCTGACTGCCTCATTAAACCGCAACACTGTTTCCTTAGACTTTTCCCTTTTCTTTTTTCCTTCTTTGGTCAGGAAAATCCGGACAAGGCGCTTGTCACTGACATCAGCCTCGCGGCAAATCAACCCTTTTTCTTCCATGCTTTTGAGCAATCGAGTCAGGCTCCGGGCTTCCAAACCCATCAGGGGCGCAATTTTCGTTGCCGGTGTGCCCTCATGCCAATTGATGTTTAAAAGCACAAACCCCATTGACATGGTGATGTGGTGTTTGGCCGCCTGCTGATTATACATTCTCGCAATGGCATGCCAGGCCGCTTTTATGGTGTAGTCTACCGTTTCCTCTCTGCGCATAATTTATAATACCCGCGAACGAAGTTAAAAAATGTTATGCATGCAGAGTACTTTTGCGCCATTTATTTGTGAAAAAACCCGATTATTGGACTAATAAACAACTACCCTTTTTTTATAAGTCTTCACCACGCCCTTATCATCAAAAACCTCAAACCAAACGAGATACGAACCTCTCCTTGCCATTGAGCCATTGTCAAGGTCACCCTCCCAACGGAAAAAACCTGTTGTACCCAAAAGCGCATTTTGCGCCACGGCTTTCACCCTGCGACCCTGGGGATCAAATATGTGAACGTTTGCCACGAAGCCTCCGTGGTCAAAACGGAATTTAATAAGCGTAAAATCATGATTATAAACCTGGGGTTGAAAAATCCCGGGCTCCACGATAATTGATTCATCGTTGATAGCGATCTCGCCACGGAGGTTGGAATTAACATACCCTGGTGTAGCAAATCCAACAGAGGAACTGGCAGACCGCCAATTTTGCACGTGTTCCGCCTCTATGTCAAAAGAAATCCTTTCCAGCGAAACGCCTTCAGTACGCTGAATAAATACCGCGTGCATTTTATCCGTGTACGCAAAAGTGTCCATGAGTTCCTCCTCCTCATTTAATATGGCTACTGAACCCGCATCGTCGTTGAAAGGTGGTAAACTCATTTGAACAAACGCATCCTCGACACCTTGTAAATATTCACCTTTCAGTATGTCGATGTTTTCAGTAAATACCTTGTATTCATTTGGAGAGATCAATAAGGTTTCATCTGTAATAACCTCCAGATGGTCGATCACACCATTATTGAATTGTGAAATTTTCCACTGCTTCAAATCGATGGTTTTTTCTGAACGATTATAGAGCTCAACAAAGTCAACACCGGTTGAACGCGGATTGAATAATATTTCATTTATGATGATATCCCCGGCCTCTGCTTTTTCCGGTAAAATAAAGGTGGCCCGCGAAAAATTAAGATCGATGCTGTTTCCAGGGCAATCATATATTTCATTCACGGTAAGTGTGTACCTGGTGCCGGCGCCGAGTTCCTCTGAAAGCGAAAGGATTATTGTTGAAAGGGTCGCGTCCCCGAACCAACCCGCGTGTATCATCAGCGGTGGATCTATAGAAAATCTTTGAGGGTCCAGGGTTACATTTTCCAATTTTTCGTCAAAAGTGATGAGCAATGTCAGCGAATTAAGGGCGGTCACAGACTGCAGTTTTGGTCCTCTGCTATCGGGTTTGTTAGCATAAACACTGTTTTGATTTCCGGGTGTTCCCCCAGCTTCTGATTCGCTCGCCTGCCAATTGCTTCCTACTTCGCATACATTTTCCGGGTCTATCAACTCCATGGACCATCCACCTTCAGCCTTTTCATTATCGCGATACCATGATAGATTATATCGGATAGAGTCCACCGGATTGCCATTGCCCTCCTTTAAAAGGATGAAGTCTGAAGAATTGTTCAAACCTGGAAAAGGCGAGGTCGAAACGGTCTGTCCAAAGCTCGAAAATTGTGATTGGGCATTGGATGATGTAACGATTAAATAGTTGCCAGGCAGAAGAATCATCGAGGGCAATTTGCCTTCAGTGGTGCCATCGGTCAGTATCCATCCCGAAAGATCGAAAGGGTTTTCACTTCGATTGTATATTTCAACAAACTCGGCATCAGGTAAACCTACCTGGGGTGTGGGGTCTGCAAAAAATTCGGTGATGATAACATCCTTAAAGCGGACTGGCATGGGTTGAAAATACAGGAAACTTTTCTCCACTTCCGTCATAATATTTCCGGAGCTGTCAGCCACATCCTTTATAAAGACAGACAAATCTTTCCCATTCTGAAAGGGTTGCGCATAGTCAAGAACCACTGATCGACCCTCATCTTTAAAGGTAACGGATACGGGATGACCCAATGTATTAATTCTATAACTTGTCAGAATACCCGCGGTGCCGCGGGTAACCTTCTCCGAAAAAATAACCGAAAGGGTATGTGCCGTTTCAGCTTTTACAGAGTAAATAAAGGGAGGAATCAAATCTTTATTGAGATACACTTTTTCAAACCCTGCCTCAATCAAATTTCCAGGACAATCAAGAATATTCAGGGCGGTAATAGTGTAGATATGGGTGGAGTCCACTTTGTCGGAAAGCTCCAGTGTTATTCTTCTGTGCGAAAAGTCAGCAAATGACACGAACATAATACCAATAAACGGTTCGATCGCAAAATTTTCCGGGATTGGAATGGATCGGTTTAACGTTTCATCGAATACCAATTGCAAGGTTGTGTTGTTCATCTGGATAGCTTCCAGCAAATGGGGTCCCCGCTTATCAGGCGTAATCTGGTGAACACTGTTTATTTTTCCAGGAGTCCCACCTGATATGTCTTTGCTTGCCATCCAGTTCGCTTCGCTGTGACAATCATTTTCGGGATCAATGCGCTCCAGCGTCCACCCGCCTGATTGCTTATCCTCATCTTTGTACCATGCGTCTGAATAATGAACCGAATCCATCATCGCACCCTCACTATCAGTGAGCACTATCCTGTCGGACGCATTGTTGAGGGTGGGAAAATTACTCACCGAAATTGTTTGGCCATGTGGCTGAAAAAGTGACAACCCACTCGAAGGGGAAAGAATCACATAGCCATCCGGCAACAAAATACACGATGGTAAAAAACCGGTGGAAGAACCATCAGAGAAGCGCCAGCCAGCGAGTTCAATGGGATTTAAACTCCGGTTATACAGTTCGACAAACTCGGATGCAGGCAAACCAACCTGGGGTGATGGATCGGGAAATACTTCGGAAATGATGATGTCCCCAAAGCTTACAGGGTAGGGGATGAAGTAGCGAAAATCAATTTCCTTCCGTAACATTTTATTCCCCGCAGTATCTTCCACCGAAAGAATTGTCAGCGTATTCATCAACCCGTTTTGGAAAGGTTTTGAAAATACAAGCTGTAACGTTTTTTGATCCGCCAGCAATCGCGCTGACTCCGGCTGAACATCTGTGGAAATAAAATAATTTGAAATGTTCTCTGTGCTGCTGACATCCATCTTTTCCGTGAAAACAATATTCAGTTTATTGTCTGACTGGATTTCAAGGGAGACTACCTCTGGTGGGAAAGTATCCACGAGTTTGGTTGATCGCACTATCACATCGTCAAAATAGAATCTCGCGGCATTGGTGACTGTGTAGGTACACAACACCCCTGAAAAAGCGGATGAGTTGTGTATGATCTCCGTACCAGTGGCTTCCAATACAAAATCTCTTCCACCCGAGTAATCAACAAACAATTCCCACAAGCCTGAAATGTTTCGGTTAACTTTAACCCTTATTTGAAAGGGCCCGGCAATTTTTCCAGCGCCCGCCCGGCAAACTGAGATGCTTGTCGACCCTGACTGCCTGAATAATTCAACTGCATCGTTCGATCCGGCTTCACCAAACTGCAAATAATATCCATTTAGAAGGCCCGCTAAATCCGGTTGATCGCTTAACAGGTAGAAACGACTAAAATTTCCCCCGGAAGGGGCAAAAGATTGTTTCACGGAAAATTCCCACTCATAGTTATCAATGAGTGAAGAGAGGCTCAAAGCGGTGCTTAAATAGGATGTTCCGGCCAGGTTATTGTTTAGCTGAAGCTGGTATGAACCATTCACAATGAAGTGGCCGGATGAACCATTCCATTCGGGATTCGTTATAAAATCGCCGTCCGAAAAATCATCGGTTAATTGAGCTAACGGTTGTTGGGTGGCAAAGAAAGTGATGAGAAAAAAGACCGAAATCGTTTTCAAACCAAACGGAAACCGCCGTCTGATTGATATTTTATCAGGATTGTACATAGGTGAGAGGGTAAATAATTACTTTTGCACACCTTAATTTAAACAAAAAATGAAACTCGCAGTAGTAGGAGCCACAGGATTAGTTGGCCAGGAAATTTTAAAAGTGCTGGAGGAACGCAGCTTTCCCTTTGACGAATTGTATTTGGTAGCCTCCCCGAAATCGGTAGGCCAGTCGCTTACATTTAAAGGAAAGGAGTTTAGAATAAAGGGTATTGAAGAAGTCTGTAAACTCGTTCCCGATGTGGCTATCTTTTCTGCAGGAGGAAGTACCTCGCTGGAATGGGCGCCGAAATATGCTGAAGCCGGATCTATTGTCATTGATAATTCCTCGGCATGGAGAATGGATGCGACTAAAAAACTTATTGTTCCGGAAATCAACGGCCACGTACTAACCATTGACGACCGGATCATTGCTAACCCAAATTGTTCTACCATCCAGATGGTTCTGGCACTGGCTCCGCTTCATGTGAAATACAAATTAAAAAGGATCGTTGTTTCCACCTATCAATCGGTAACGGGCACAGGCAAGGATGCTGTCCAGCAAATGATGGATGAACGCAGAGGCATTGACGGACCGAAAGTATATCCACATCCGATTGACATGAATGCTTTGCCGCACATTGATTCGTTTCTGGATAATGGGTACACCAAGGAAGAAATGAAGATGGTTAATGAAACCAGAAAAATTATGGATGATCAGACCATCGGTGTCACTTCCACTACCGTGCGAATCCCTTCCATCGGAGGGCATTCTGAGGCAGTGAATGTTGAGTTCTTCGAGGATTTCAATATCAGTGAAGTAAGGTCAATTCTTGCAAGCACGCCCGGCATCATTGTTCAGGATGATCCAAAAAATAATATTTATCCCATGCCAATTAATTCCAAAGGAAGAGATGAAGTATTTGTAGGCAGAATTCGCAGGGATGAATCACAGCGTAATACATTGAATATGTGGATTGTGGCTGACAACCTTCGCAAGGGAGCGGCTACCAATGCGGTGCAGATTGCAGAATTCATGATGGAGAAAAGCCTCGTTTATTAGACAATATGCCTACCACAAAAAATACCGCTCCCACTGGGCGGTTTTTTTTGACTTTTGTCGAATTGTCGGTTCAGTACTGCCGCTATTATGGTAAATTAGGCTTCTAAATGAGACTGTTCGCGCGACATGACCGATATTTTTCTACGGGTGAAAACGCTTACTTTCAAACAATCAACTATTCTTTATTGTCAAACCAATTCAACCATATGAAGAACCTTTTTTTTATTTCAGTCACCTTACTTTCCCTTTTATTTTTATCCTGTGAGAATGAAAAGAATGCTAAAGTTGAAGTTTGGCTAACGGATGCCCCTGGAGATTTTCAAGAGGTTAACATCGACCTGAAGGCTGTTGAAATTCATTCAAGTGGAACAGACAATGAAAGGGGATGGCAATCCTTGGCTATTACTGAAGGCACCATCAATTTGCTTGACCTTACCAATGGACGGGAAACACGACTAGGAGATTTGGAACTTCCCGGGGGGAAAATCTCCCAGATCAGATTAAAACTCGGTGATAACAACACAATCAAACTCAATGATCAGGTGTATCCGCTAGCCACGCCAAGTGCCCAGCAATCAGGGTTAAAACTGCAGATCCATCAGGTGCTGGCAGAAGGAATCACCTACAAAATTTTATTGGATTGTGATGCTGCCCTTTCCGTAGTAAAAACCGGTTCTGATACTTACTCATTGAAACCCGTTATACGTGCCATCACGCAAGCCCAGGATGGCGCTATCAAAGGAGAGGTTAATAATCCTGCCGGAACACAGGTTTCAATCGCTGCATTCTTAAATGATGCGATAGAACCCGCAACTACTACTACCAGTGATGATTCCGGAAATTTTCTTTTAAGAGGTTTGGCTGAGGGAACTTACCGCCTTGCTTTCAATGTAGGTGCAAATTCTCCAACCACTGAAAAAACGGATGTTACCGTTGAATTAGGGGTCGTTACCGACGTTGGAACAGTAGATCTTCAACAATAAAATAACCTGCAAGAATAAAAAAGTCAGGCACTCCCTGACTTTTTTTATGATATTTTTTGAATTGGCATACATCCTTATCCGCCAACCCACCTTCGGCAAATCAAGAACCTCTTATATCGGAAGTAATTCGTTTAACCAGCTTCTTCTCAAGCCAATTCAAAAAAGCAACAAACAAAAATCCGAAAATGAGCAACGTTTCATACTCCCCCATTCCCTTCAAAATCAGAAATCTATTCTAGATTCTGTATATCAATCGCGATAAAAAAGAAATTCTCATCAGAAAAATTTCCGCGGCCACCATATGAACATGATAATTTTTCTATAATGGGTTGCCATAAAAGCACACTTCCATCTTGGACCCTCATTTCCAGTCCGAATCTTCTAATGAAAAAACTTCTTCCACAGTTTTACAAAAAGTGGTGGCAATTTTTAAAGCGAGTACAGTGGAGGGAATGTACTTTCCTGCCTCAATGGTATTGACTGTCTGACGTGATACATTTACTCTTTCTGCCAACTCCGCCTGCGTGATATCGAGGATTGCCCGCTCGATACGGATTCTGTTTTTCATGCGGATTCAGTTTTGTTGAATAATCTATCTTTGATATGCAACACATAATGAAAACGGACGATGAAAAATATAAGCATCGTGAACATATTGTAAATCATCACCAGAAAAAATCCTTCATCATAGACAAACAGAACCGTTAAAACAAGCAGAGCATAGTTGAGGTAAACACTCCATTGCAGCGATTCCAGCCTGACCTTGCTAACCCATTCATCCTCTATTTTTTCTTTAGAAAACGCCACAAAAAAACCACTGATTAAGATCATTAAAACGGCGAGTTCATTGGTCAGGTTGTTTTTTAGTGGGTGACCAGAAACAAGAATTCCATTGCCGATAGCTAATGCGAAACCGGGAATTTCATATTCATTATGTTGAACAATTATTCCGAAGGCCAGTGCAGGGATGAAAAAGGTCCATCCAATCCTTTTTAAAAAATGCGGTAATAAAAATCTCGGTTGCATGCGCGTGAAGTTTTGTTTGACCACAAGTAAAATAAACTTTACAATATATCAAATATACTTTACTTTTTGTACAAAGCAATTGTCTTTGCAGCAATAAAAGCTGTGCTCCAGGCAGACTGGAAATTGAAACCCCCTGTTTCGCCATCAATATTCAAGACCTCGCCCGCAAAGAAAAGTCCCTTGATATTTTTGCTTTCCATGGTTTCCAGGTCCAACTCATTCAGATTGACTCCTCCACAAGTGACAAATTCTTCCTTGAAGGTGGTTTTGCCTTTAATCCGGAAGGGACGTTTAATGAGATTTTCCAAAAGTTTATTCACGCACTTAAGACTGATTTCCGCCCATATCTTATCCTCATGGATTGCCGATAGCTCGCATAATCTCACCCATAAACGCTGCGGAAGTTCAAACAACGGATGACTATAAATCTTTTGTCTGGCGCGTTCTGATTTTTGATTTTTAAGAATGTCGCGAAGGGTCTCTTCCTGAAAAGGTCCAATCCAGCTTACGATAGCCGTAAAGTTATAATGAATGGAGTGCAGATATTCGGCGGCCCAGGCAGAAAGCTTGATCACTGCCGGCCCGCTTAAACCCCAGTGGGTTATTAACAAAGGGCCCTGCTGCGAAAACTTAGAAGTAGAGATTGTTATTTCGGCGTTCGGAACGGAAATACCCATGAGGTCCACAAATATTTTATCCGAATCGTTAAAAGTAAATAAGGAAGGTATAGGAGGTTGTATGGTATGGCCCAGATCCTGAATCCACCGATATCCCTCCGCCTTTTGGTTTCCTCCTACAGCAATTAAAATTTTTTCCCCCAGGTAATTTTTTCCTGAGGCAACGACAACCTCGAACGCACCCCTGTCGGATTTTACAGCAACTACTTCAGATCCGGTTTCTATTTTTATTTTCAACCGGATGGCTTCCTCCATGAAACAGTCAATGATGGTTTGCGAATTATCTGTAACAGGAAACATTCGCCCATCCTCCTCGGTCTTAAGGTCAACGCCCCGGGAGGCAAACCATGCCACGGTTTTTTGCGCGTCGTATCTTTTGAACACATTTCGCAATGGTTTTTCCCCCCGCGGGTAATGGTGGGAAAGGCTGATAGGGTCAAAGCAACGGTGCGTAACGTTGCAACGCCCTCCACCAGATATCCGCACTTTCGAGAGCAACTTTGTCGATTTCTCGAGAATAAGAATTCTTAATCCCGGCCTGATATCTGCCGCCTGTATAGCACCATAAAAACCTGCCGCCCCTCCGCCAATTACGATTAAATCAAAATTTTCCATGAGTAAGAATGACGAAACAAATCAAAAGTGACGGTGATGACGCCGTAAATTAACGCAAAGGTTTACTTTTGGCCAGGTCTGGCGCAAACAATTTAACTCGTTTGGGGATGAACACCTTGGAAATAATCAGGACATTGTCTGCTGAATCATTTCAGCAGTTTATTCGTGCTCACGAGCACGACGACAGGAGAACGTTTGTCCTGAACAACAAAGAAGTTTCGGGTATCCCGCCAGGGATACTAGCGGACCAGATTGCGGGCAGAAAAAAATCGAAAGAAAAGTTACCGACTTATTATGCTGCCTCAGGAATAATCTATCCACCCTCAATAAACCTTGAGCAAAGTTCTTCGGAGCAAACAGCCCGTTTTAAAGCAGAAATACTGCAAAATATATTAAAAGGAAAGCAAATTATCGGAGCAGATCTTACAGGTGGTTTCGGAGTGGATGCGTTCTTTCTGAGCAGAGCATTCAAACAATTGCATTTTGTGGAACCCGAAGAATCCTTGCTTGAAATTAGCCGACACAATCACCAACAACTCAACGCCACAAATATTGAATACCATATTTCCTCCGCGGAAATTTTTATCGAGGACGCCAGTCATTCCTGTGATTTTTTTTACGCAGATCCCTCAAGGCGCACATTGACTGGCAGGAAGGTCAATGCGATGGAAGATTCGATTCCCGATGTAGTGAAACTCAGCGTACAAATCCTGAAAAAGAGTTCTGTATTCCTGGTGAAAGCCTCGCCGCTGCTCGACATACAGGCTGGATTAACCCAATTACCCTATGTAAAAGCCGTTTTTGTTATTTCCGTCGATAACGAGTGCAAAGAAGTATTATTTGTTTGTGAAAAAGCTACCGTTGGGGAGCCTATTATTGAAACTGTTAATCTATCTAATTATAAGCCATCCGAGGCTTTCAGCTTCAGATTTTCCGAAGAGCGGGCACATGAGGCTCGCCTTAATGATCCCCTTCAATACTTGTATGAACCCAATGCTTCCATCCTGAAAGCGGGAGCATTTAAATCAATTGCCACTAGGTTTAATCTGCAAAAAATACAGAAGAATACGCATCTCTATACATCCCATGATTTAGCTTCAGAATTTCCAGGGAGGATTTTTTTGGTGGAAAAAACAATCAGGGGAGATCGGCAGGAAATCAAAAAATATTTTCCGGATGGAAAGGCAAATGTCACAACACGAAATTACCCGCTTTCGGCAGAAATGTTGAAAAAGAAAACCGGATTAAAGGATGGGGGTGAAAAATTTCTAATCGGGTTCTCCGGTCAACAAAAAAAATTTTTGGTGGTTGCCATTCGGCAATAAGAAATTACAAATTCATTCAGGCCCTAAAGATTATTCAAAATATTTTCAACCTTCGTTTGACCATTGAAGGATTTTTTCAACTTGCCTTCTGAATAAATATACACCGACGGTGTTTGAATAGGCCCGTAATGGGTAAGCACCCCTTCCGATGACGTTACAGCAAACTTTATGTTTTGCTTATTGTTTAGCCCGTAATCTTCAGAAAATTGAATCACCTGAGGCAGGGGTGCTGAGGATATGAAATACAGCGTGTATTCTTTAAAGCTATTCAATTGTTGTTGGATTTCCCCTGCTTCCTGCTGACAGTGATCGCACTCTGGCTGAAAGAAAACAAACATATTTTTTCCCTGGAGCGAGCGGGTTGAAATCCTGGTTCCATCCTGTAATGTCAGGGATAAATCCGGATACTCGTTCACGGTGGCAAAGGCAGGTTCGTCTTTCACCTTTTCCTCCTTTTTAACCGAACACCCCCACGTGACCATCTGAAAGGCCATCAATACATAAAAAACTTTCATCATAGGATTAAATTAGAAACAAAACCCAATATACTGCGTAGCTGATAATAGCGACCAAGCCATAAACTTTAATTACCCGCCTTCTGTTTTGGATATCCTCCCACCACAGCATAATCCATGGTTGGAATAATCCAATGGCCAAACAAAAAGTAGCTGTCAGTGTTACATACAGAAAAAAGCGTTGAATAAATTCCATCAGCGTCAAAATTATACAAATTGACTTGTGTTATTGGTATAGGTCGATTGTAAAAGTATCTTTGCGCCTCTGTTACGACGAGAGAAATATAAAACACCGGATAAACGGAATTGTGAGGGCGAATGATTTTTTGAGCATTTATCGGGCGGATGGTTATATCAGGACCGTTGCCGCAGGAATAAATGCGTCCGCCCCAGCCAACATTAGTATAAAAGGTCTGTCAGGAAGCCTTGACGCCGTTTTGCTGTCCGCGGCATTTAAGCTCCATCCAAAGGATTATGTCATAGTGTTGCAGGATAGGGAAGAGGCTTCCTATTTTCTGAATGACCTTCAAAACCTGCTTGAACGAGAAGTCCTGCTTTTTCCCATGTCCTATAAGCGGCCTTATGAGTTTACGGAAACCGAAAATGCAAATATTCTCATGCGGGCTGAAGTGCTCAACCGGTTAGCCAATAAAACTGGGAGTGAAATCATTGTTACGTATCCGGAAGCATTGAGCGAAAAAGTGATCAACAAACGATCACTGGCCAGTAATACTTTCACCGTGAAGGTGAAGGAAAAACTCGACGTCAATTTCCTGGAAGACTTCCTGCACACTTACGATTTTGAAAAAACTGATTTTGTTTACGAAGCCGGTCAGTTCGCGGTTCGCGGAGGAATTATCGACGTCTTTTCATTTGCCCATGAGTTGCCTTATCGCATCGAACTTTTTGGAGATGAGGTCGACAGCATTCGTTCTTTTGAACCCGGCTCCCAACTTTCAGTTGACTCCCTGGATAAAGTTAATATTATACCCAATGTTCAGACAAAATTAATTCAGGAAGAACGTCAATCATTTTTGGATTTCATTTCTCCTGAGACCCGTTTGTGGTTTAAAGATTTTCAGCTCACGGGGGACCTCATAGAAAAAAGTTTTGAAAAAGTGGAGGCAACTTTTGAAAAGATCATGAAAGAAAGCGGAAACACTCAGATCGTTTCCAGTCCGGATCAATTGTTTGAGCCCGCTTATA
>JBDSIM010000013.1:0-16571 GCA_039917935.1 Cyclobacteriaceae bacterium
CGGTCGTACTGATCACAACTATTGTTTTGAGTAGTTGTACTCAAAACTTCGAAGAACTGAACACGCGGCCGGATGCGATCATCTCGACGAATGTGAATGCTTCTTTGCTCGGGCAGGCATTTGCTCAGGCACAATTCCGTGGCATGAAAGGTGATGCGGGTGCTTTCCAGTTGTACCAAAGTCTGTTTGGTGACATCTATGCGCAATACTTTGCCAACACACAAGTTAACTTTGACTCTGACCGTCATGTTCAGGTGGGAGGATGGTCAAATGGTGCGTGGGTTGATTTTTATGCTTCGCCCGCACCGCAGATCAAATTCGTGCTTGATTTTTCTGCTGAAAATAATCTTCCGCTTGAAAACGCGCTGATGAAAATCTGGAAAGTGCAGGTATATCACCGGATCACCGACTATTGGGGCCCAATTATCTATTCTGAATTTGGTAACCAAAAGGAGACTGTTGCTTATGACACACAAGAGTCCGTTTACCGAAATTTCTTTACTACGCTTGATGAGGCTGTGAGTGTATTGAAAGCAAATGCAACCGGATTAGCTTTCGCAAGTCATGACCAGATCTATGGGGGCAATATTGCCAAGTGGCTGGTGTTTGCCAATTCGCTGAGGTTGCGCCTGGCCATCCGTTGTAAATATGTGGATGCTAATCTATCCAGGACCGAGGCTGAAAAGGCTGTCGCGGACGGTGTGATGACAGGGAACGAAGCTAACGCAATGCTGACACCAACCATCAACTCAAGGAATCCTTACTGGACGATCACCGACTGGGGAGAATTCCGCATGAGTGCAGCAATGGAAAGTGTTCTCAAAGGATATAGCGATCCACGGATGCCGCAATATTTCAGCCCGGTTATCGGTGTTGACCTCAACGCTGACGGAACAATTACGCAGGCTGAAAAAGATCCCGATGCAGATGGTAGTCTTTATGAAGGACTGCGCAACGGTCACGCCAAAAGTGACATTAGCGCCACCTTGAACCGCGTCAATTCTGACATGGGTCTGCAATTTTTGAACGTTGGCCGCGGCGGAAGCGCTGCCGGCGCTCCGATCCGTGTGATGAGCGCATCAGAGGTTTTCTTCCTCCGTGCAGAGGGCGCATTGGAGAACTGGGCGATGGGAGGTACAGCTATAGAATTATACAATAAAGGAATTGAGGCTTCGCTAAAGGAACGCACTACTGCCACGGCCGGTGATATTGCGGCATACACTAGCAGCGCCGCTATGCCCATCGCGACCAAAGATCAATGGAATACGCCGGCATTGTCTACTATCCCGGTTGCGTTCGACGCGGGTGGCGGTAAAGAGAGACAACTGGAGCAGATTATTACACAAAAATGGATTGCTCTTTATCCCGACGGTGTAGAAGCATGGACTGAAGTGCGGAGAACCGGTTATCCAAAATTGTATCCGAGGTTAAACTCCGAAAACTCAGATGTCCCGGCGGACCAGATCATGAGAAGATTGATTTTTGTGGACAGTGAGTACAGTAATAACGCTGATGCAGTAGCGGCCGCAGCAGCTCTTCCTGAACTTAGCGCTAAAGGTGGAAATAAAAATAGCACCAGGCTTTGGTGGGATGCGAAGTAAGCATAAGGTTGCTTACCGGGAGTTTGGGTGCGATTGATGGCAGTACCCGGAAACTTCGCATTAAGGTAACCCTAACATATTACCCCTTGCCAGAGGTATTAATCCGGGGGCAAACATTTTTCAAGAGGCTGTCTCGTTTTGAGGCAGCCCCTTTTTTTATCTGATCGTCTTTTATGTAATTGTATTGTTTGAAGGCACCGAATGCCTATGCCTGTCTTGCAACCTCGTGGCTAAGCGTTAAATGCGATAGGGATATCCTTTTAATCTAATATCTGATCACTAAAACCTCCTATTGATCCTTCATTTTTCTGTCAGACGGGTGTTTATGCCGAAAAATAAGCAGTTTTTACGCTTAACTTTTCCAACTGGTTCACCGGAAAATGTGTCTGCTCGTACGTAATTTATATCGGCGCCCACACAATAGTTTTTTTTACTTGCATTTAATGGATTGTTCTCTTAGATTAGTTTAATAATAGGTCAATAATGTTCTGTCGACGCTAATCCCACGAAATTTCACTACTAACCCCCCACAAACAAATGAAAATACCTTTACTAGGATTCATTGTCATTTTCCTGATGGCCAGTGCCTCTGTTTTTGCGCAACAGACCGTATCAGGAAAAGTTACTTCAGCAGCCGACGAGACACCTCTGCCGGGCGTGTCCGTATTAGTGAAAGGCACAACAACGGGTACATCGACAGATTCAAATGGCAGTTTTTCCATCACTGTGCCTGACAACAGCGCAGTTCTTGTGTTGTCATTTATTGGTTTTACAACCCAGGAAATTACGGTTGGCACCCAGACGAACTTCAATGTTCAAATGGTAGATGATGTTACGGAATTAGGAGAAGTAGTGGTAACGGCATTGGGTATTGCACGCGAGACAAAAACTTTGGTGTATGCCACGCAACAGATAAAACCTACCGAGTTAATTGAAGTCAGGGATGCCAACAATGTTATTAACTCGCTGCAGGGTAAAATTACTAATGCGGTAATTACCCAGGGTTCTGGTGGGCCTGGCAGCGGAGCGAGAATCGTTTTACGAGGAAATCGTTCCATCCAGAGAAGTAATAATGCGTTGATTGTGGTAGACGGTGTTCCCATAAACAATGGCACGAACGGAACCATCACCAGTGACTTTGGTGGTTTACAAGGCACTGACGGTGCATCGGATATTAATCCAGACGACATTGAATCCATGACTATCTTGCGCGGAGCGTCTGCTGGTGCCCTGTATGGTAGCGCCGCAGGAAATGGGGTGATTGTAATTACAACCAAAAAAGGAACCAAGGATAAAATTTCCGTAACTGTGAACTCAGGAATCACTTCCGAAAAACCATTTGTGCTTCCCAGGTTTCAGAACACCTATGGTCAGGGAAACTCAGGGGTATTGAATGCCAGTTCCGGAGAAAGTTGGGGCGATAAATTGGACGGCCGGACGTTTACAGCATATAATGGTGAAGAGAGAACTTACTCTGCACTGCCAGACAACGTCAAAGATTTTTACCGGACAGGTGTTACGCTGAACAATTCGATTGGTGTCACCGGAGGCACCGAAAAAATGCAAACCTATTTATCGTATACCAATAATAAAATTCAGGGCATCCAGCCTCTCAATGATTTGAACCGTCATACCGTTACATTGCGTGTATCCAATCAAATCGGCAAGAGATTTAAAACGGATGCCAAAGTAACTTACATCGCCCAGGATATTAAACACAAATACGAAACCGGTGAATCGGCACTTGGACTCCCCATTACTATTGGCCAGATTCCACGCAACGTGAGTTTATCCGATGCAAAAGATTTTGAAGACATTAATAATGTGGGAGTTCCGGTGCGGGCACTCTACCCCGTTATTAATCCAGCCCTTTATCAAAATCCATATTGGATCATTAACCGCACAGAAACGAACGAAAACCGCGACCGGATCATGGGCTTTATAACGGCCGAATTTGAAATTACAGATTGGTTACATGTTAGAGGAAGGGCTAACATGGATAAAATTCTTGATACTCAGGAGCGAAAGTTCCATCATGGAACGGTTGGAGTATCCGGAGTTGGTGGGGTCTTTAACACAAATGCGATCGATGTAACTCAAAAGTGGTTTGATGTAATGGTGGAAGGCAACAACAAGATCACAGATGACCTTAGAATAGATTATCGCGTAGGAGCTATTTTACAAGACAATAAATATTCCTTCCTCTTCAATGGTGCAAATGGTCTTAATGTCACCAACATTTTCAGTTTAAATTTTGCAACCAATCCAAACTTTTTCCAAGATGCCTCACACGCTCAGAACCAAGCCGTTTTTGGTCAGATAAACCTGGCTTATAAAGAGGCCATTTTCCTGGATGCGAGTTTGCGCGAGGAGTGGGCTTCGGCACTCCCACCCCCTTACAGTTTTAACTATCCCTCTATCGGGATTTCAGCCATTATATCAGACCTTATTACATTGCCATCGGCAATTTCATTCTTGAAAGCCAGTGGCAACTATGCGGTAGTTGGTAATGGTGGCCCACCCCAGCTGCGGAACAATACGTTCGGCTATTCTCAGGGGGCCGGTCACGGATTTATTTCCAGAGATGCTACTAAAGCCATTCCTGATTTGAAGCCTGAGAAGGTAAAAAACCTGGAATTTGGCATCGATCTGAAGATTATGGAAAATCGGTTAGGGTTACAGTTTACAGTTTACAAAAGCAATTCCACTAATCAATTGTTGAAGGTTGGCCTCCCGGTTGCTACCGGTTTCTCCAACCAATACATCAATGCTGGTGATATCGAAAACAAGGGATTGGAGGCAGTGATCAGTGCAACACCAGTAAAGTCTGGATCGCTGACATGGGACGTTGCCTTCAATTTCGGCATGAACCGGAACAAAGTAGTTTCATTGACTGAGACTGTGAAGGAATTCCTGGTAGTGGATTCTGGCTTTGGCCGGTCTGCAACACCAGTGATCAGGGAAGGTCAGAGTTTCGGTGACATGTTGGGTTTCTTCTGGATGAATACGGCCGATGTATATGACGCAGATGGTAAGTTTGTAAGCCATTCCGACGCTGGAACTCCACTGGTGAATGCCACCGGGTTACCGCTATCGTCTATTACAACAGGAGACCAGGCTGTAATTGGAAATTTCAATCCAAAAGCCACGATGGGGTTAACGAACTCTTTCAGGTATAAAGATTTCGCAATAAGGTTGTTAATCGATGGCCGGGTAGGTGGAACTATTATGGATGGAACGGAACAATTGCTGGCGTACAACGGAGCTCCGGAAATAACTGCCCAGCATCGTGAGGGTGGCTGGAATTTGGGTGGACAAGACATCAATGGAGCCGAAGTTTCCACCGCGATAAATTCACAAGCATTCTGGACAACCGCTTCCGGCGGCCGTTATGGAACAGCAGAATTTTTTACTTATGATGCTACCAATTTCAGGGTTCGCGAACTTTCCATTGGATACAACATTCCGTTGCCGGGCTCATTTCCACTTAAGTCGGCAAGGCTTTCTTTAGTGGGCCGTAACCTGCTGTTTTTGTATAGAGGAAGTTCCAAACTGGATATTCCAGGCCTCAGTAAACGTAAAATGACGTTTGATCCTGATATGTCATTGGGTAATGGTAACTGGCAAGGTATTTCCTATGGTACATTACCATCTACCCGCAGCATTGGTTTTAACCTGCAGCTTACATTCTAACAGTGGAGAAAATAATGATTCAGATTATGAAAAAATTTAAAAACTATATAAAGACGTATGGAAGCATTGCACTTCTATGCAGCATTGTGTTGGTCATGTCCTGCACGGATAAATTTGAGGAGTACAACACCAACAAGAACAAGCTTTCTGTACTGGGACCATCTCAACTTCCCTTCCTTTTTTCAAAGGCCCAGTCGACGGCAACCAACAATGGGTGGAATTATCAAATTGCGCAGAATCTTTTCCACGATCAGTATTGCCAATACTTTGCCAACACGACAACCTATTTTCCTTCGGATCGCCTGGTGATTCGTATGGATTGGATCCGGGCAGCATGGAACCCCATTTACACCGAAGTGGTGCCTCAATTACAATCCATTATGGCAGCAGCAGATCCCGCTTCGGCGGAATATGCCCTGGCCAACATCATATGGGTTTATACATTCCATCGACTGACTGACACATGGGGTCCTGTTCCATATTTTAACGCTGGCAAAGCGGGACTGGGAGTTCCTTATGACGCGCAGGATGTAATCTATGATGATTTGTTTAAAAGGCTAGCTGATGCAGTCGGGGTACTAAACGGCTTTCCAGGAGAAAACAGGTTTGACGATTATGACCTGATTTATGGAGGTAACCTTGATAAGTGGAAAAAATTTGCCAACACGCTTCGCTTGCGATTAGCTGTAAGGATTTCTGGTGTAGATCCTGGACGCGCTAAAACCGAAGGTGAGGCGGCTGCTGCTTCGGGCACGCTGATCACAAGTCCTGGTGACGATGCGCTCATTACAAGATCTAAAAAAGGAGACGATTTTAACGGCTTATCTATTATGGATTGGAATGAATTCAGAATGAGCGCTACGATGGAATCTGTGCTGAAGGGCTACGATGATCCGCGCATGCCAATCTATTTTCTCCCGGCTGTAACGACAGGGGATTACGAAGGATTGAGAAATGGCCTTACTTCCGCAGACATGGCAGCCCCTCTTAATAAGGCGGATGCTAACTCGCACCACGGTGAACGCTGGTCTTCAACCACAGGTCTGGAGACACCGTCGAACGTGATGGCTACTGCTGAAGCAGATTTCCTGAAAGCTGAGGGTATCTTATTGGGTTGGAATATGGGTGGAGGTACTGCAAAGTCTCATTATGAAGACGGCATACGGAATTCTATGCGTCAGTGGGGAATTACGGATAATGCAGTGATCAACGCTTATATCGCGAGTGGAAATACTCCTATTCCTCCGGGTGATTCACAAAATTCACCCGCGGTTTCTTCGGCACCTGTAGCTTTTGGAGCCACGGTCGCGTTGCAAAAGGAGCAAATAACCATTCAAAAATGGCTTGCCTTGTATCCTGAAGGAGTTGAAGCTTGGGCTGATATCAGAAGAAGTCGCGCTTTCAAACTTTACCCGGTCAAGCAATCGGATAATCCGGATCTTCCTAACCCTGCAAATATAAATCTGCCGACCAATAACTGGATCAGGAGAATTCCTTTCATCAATGATGAAAAACTGACCAATGGCAGTGAGGTAACAAAAGGCGTTCCGCTGCTTAATGGAGATGATAAAATAACTACTCCACTCTGGTGGGATAAAAATTAATAAGAAGTTAGTATCGATAATAAAAATTGAGCAGAGATAGAAGAAAGAGGTCAGTAATTCACTGACCTCTTTCTTTTTTTTACAGTTCAATCCTTTATCCCAGAATTATCATATACCTTAAATAGTTTGTTTAGATTTAGATTATGGGTCGGAAGCCTTATTTCTAATTTTTCGCTAATGCATGATATTGGTTACATTTCAAAAAATGCATTGACTAAAATCCCATAAGCATAGGATTTTATAACCCCGGCCTTAAGGCTAAGTGAATAACAAGCAGACAGGAAAGGGTTATATTTAATTAATTAACGTGGATGCCACAATTTGTAATGCACGCCAATTATTAATTTGAAAGTAATAAAGGTAATAAAAGATAATATATTAACATGGCATCGGCAGTTGATAAAACAGAAAATACGTCATTACTTTTTAGATCCATTGAGCGGAATCTTAATATGATTTTACATAAACCTTTTAAGCGTCCTCAAATCTTTCCGGTATTGGTTTGGATACTCTTTGTTTTGATCTTAATGGGTTGTAAAAAAGATCAAAAAAAAGAAACTTTATTTCATGAACTTTCATCGGATGAAACCGGAATTGCTTTTCAAAATACGGTACAGCAGGATGGTGATAACAATGTTTTGAGTTATCCATATTTTTTTAATGGTGGGGGAGTTGCCATCGGTGATATCAATAACGACGGTCTTGATGACATTTACTTTACCGGAAATCAGGTTGCGAATAAACTCTATTTGAATAAAGGTGATTTTAATTTTGAAGACATTAGCGAGAGGGCAGGTGTGGAGGCACCCGAAGGATGGAAGACTGGTGTAACGATGGCCGATATCAATCAAGATGGCTGGCTGGATATTTATGTGTGCAGATCAGCCATGGCTGATTCAACGCTTAGAAAAAACCTTCTCTTCATCAATAATGGCAACCTTACTTTTGCAGAGAAGGCGGATGATTTTGGTGTTGCTGACAACTCGTACTCCACACAGGCTGCTTTTTTTGACTATGATAAGGATGGCGATATAGATCTTTTTGTTCTTAATCATTCCTTACCGCATTATGCTGGCTTTAACAATATGCTGGTAAATAATAAAAAGAAAAAGAGTTCCAAATTTCAGAGTAAACTGTATGAGAATAACCAAGGAAAGTTCCGCGATGTATCTGAAAAAGCTGGCATTATCAATAATGTTTTAAGCTTCGGCTTAGGGGTCGCTATATCTGATATTAACCAGGATGGCTGGACGGACTTGTATATTTCCAACGACTTTAACGAAGAAGATTACCTATACATCAACAATCAGGATGGAACTTTTAAAGAAGTAGTCCGGGATGCCACAGGTCATATTTCCCTTTTCTCTATGGGCTCTGACATTGCAGATGTCAATAATGATGCCTTGCCGGATATTTTTACCCTAGATATGCTTCCGGAAACAAACGAAAGGATAAAACTTTCTTCCGGAGATGATAACTATGACAAGTATAAGATCCTGGTAAACGCAGGGTTTCATCATCAGTCTATGCGGAATATGTTGCAGTTGAATAATGGAAATGGCACCTTTTCTGAAGTTGGCCAGTTGATGGGAATTTCAAATACAGATTGGAGCTGGTCTGCCTTATTTGCGGACTTTGACGGTGATGGTTGGAAAGATCTTTTTGTAAGCAACGGATATGAAAAAGATTATACCAATATGCAATTTCTGAAATTTACAATGGATGAAAAAATTAAATCACGTACAACAGGGATAGGCCCAGACTTGCAACAAATCATCAATCAGATGCCAGCCATTCAGGTGGGTAATTTTCTTTTTAAGAATAATGGCGATCTGACGTTCACGAAAAAAACGGAAGAATGGGGCGTCACCAGAAAATTTAAATCAAATGGTGCCGCCTATGCTGATCTGGATAATGATGGTGATCCGGATTTGTTAATTAACGCCATGAATGAAAAGGCAGTTGTTTATCAGAATAAAAAAAGTGACAAAGTGAAGGACACGTTTTTGAAGATAGATTTAAGGAAATTGAACCCCAACCATGTCATTGTCGGAACGAAAGTATTGATATATTCCGCTGGAAAAGTTCAACACCAGGAATTCTCTCCAGTCCGGGGGTTTCAATCTTGTATGTATGTGCCCTTGACTTTTGGGACAGGGGGCCAGCGTGTTGTTGACTCCATACGCATCATTTGGCCCGATCAGAAAACACAATTGCTGCAGCAGGTAGTAACAAAAAACACCTTGACACCCAAATATGAGAACGCCGATGAAGTTTATTTAAATACACCTTCTGTAAACCCATTCTTCGATGAAAGCAATTTACTGAATTGGAAACATTCCCCTGTGGACACAAATGATTTCAAAAGGCAATTGTTGTTAAATAAAATATACTCCTACTCCGGTCCCAAAATAACCAAAGGTGATGTAAATAAAGATGGCTTTGAGGATATTTATGTTTGCGGGGCCAGGCACCAGAGTGGTGCGTTATTCCTGCAAGGAAAAGATGGTTCATTTAAAGCTTTTCCAAATTTGGCTTTTGAAAGAGACAAAGAACATCAGGATGAAGATGCTGTTTTTTTTGATCCTGATCTGGATGGCGATTTGGATTTGTATGTAGTCAGTGGTGGATATCCTTTCAATGATAATGACCCGTTGCTTCAGGACCGTCTTTATTCAAATGATGGAATGGGAAATTTCAAAAAATCAATTGATGCCCTACCTCCGGAGACGTTGGCAGGATCCTGCGTAGTGCCATTGGATGTTGATGGAGATGATGACCTGGATTTGTTTGTGGGTAGTCGGTTTATACCAGGCCAATACCCCATCCCGCCCAGGAATATTTTTTTACTGAATAATGGTAAAGGAAAGTTTACAGAGACTATCAAAACTGTTTCACCTTCCCTCGAAGGGATTGGAATGGTTTGTGACGCAAGCGCAGTAGATGCAAATAAAGATGGATATCCGGACCTGATGGTTGCAGGTGAATGGATGCCCATAAAAGTTTTTATTAACCAGGGAGGAAAATTAATGGATGAATCCAATAAGTGGTTTTCCGATCCCATAAATGGTTGGTGGAATTGCATGGTGGCGGATGATTTTGATCAGGACGGTGATTCGGACTTGATGGTTGGCAATTATGGATCGAATAATCAATTTAAGGTCACGGCTGAACATCCGGCTACCCTGGTGTATAAAGATTTTGATAACAATGGTCAGGTAGATCCTTTCTTTTGTTATTACAGTAATGGGACATCCTATCCTTACGCAAGCAGAGATGAAGCATTGGGTCAGGTAAATTTTTTGAAACAACGTTTTCCCGATTATACATCTTATGCCAACACAACGTTAGGGGCAATATTTAGCAAAGCGGAATTAAAGGATGCTACTGTACTAAAGGCAGATCGTTTAACGACTGTTTACCTGGAAAACAAGGGAAATACTTTTGAGGTAAAGGACTTACCCATCCAGGCTCAGTTCTCACCTGTATTCAGTATCGCGGCTTTCGATATTGATGATGATGGTGATAAGGATGTGGTGATGGGAGGAAATGAAACGAACGTGCGCGTGCGGTTAGGAAAGGCCGATGCTAACCGAGGTTTTGTTTTCCTGAACGATGGTAAAGGCCAATTTACTTATTTACCGCAATATCTGAGCGGATTAAATTTAGATGGCGATGTGAGAAAACTCATATTTATGTCTTCCCCGGGCCATACTAATTTATTGATCGCCGAAACAGGTAAGAAGATTAAGTCGTACAAATTGAAGAAATCACCGTAAGTTTCGTGATTACGCTGACAATTTTTTATTTTTAACTATGTCCCTGCTCACGATCAGATTCAATAATCGGTTAGCTGTTGTGTTGATTAAAATGCAGCTGCGGATTTGTTTTATATTTCTTTTTTTTAGTCTCATTCAGTGTAATGATCGATCTGAGAAATTATTCAACTCAGTTGGTTCTGAGATTACAGGCATCCGATTTTCCAATACCATCACCTATAGCGATTCGCTTTCAGTTCTTGATTTTGAATATATGTATAATGGCGGAGGCGTGGCTGTTGGCGACATTAACAATGATGGTCTTCAGGATATATATTTTACAGGGAATATGACTTCCAGCACGTTATACCTTAATAAAGGTAATTTGAAATTTGAAGATATCACCGATCAGGCCATGGTAGGGACTACTAAATGGGCCAATGGTGTGGCGATGGTCGATATTAATCAGGATGGATTTAAAGATATATACGTATGTGTCGGCGGTAACCGAAACACGCCTGAAAAACACAGGTTAAATTTACTTTTTATAAATAACGGGGATGCAACTTTTACTGAATCCGCTGTCTCGTATGGACTGGCCGATTCGGGGTATGGAATACAAAGCGCATTTTTCGATTATGACGGGGATGGAGATCTCGATATGTACTTGCTACGTAATTCTTTTGTTAGTTATCACCGGAATGCCTCAAGGCGAAAACTAGTAAATGGAGAAGCTGAGTCCACAGACAAATTATTCCGGAACAATGGAGACAATACCTTTACCGATGTTTCGAGAAAGGCCGGGATACTAATTGAAGGATTTGGATTGGGTGTAGAAGTATGTGATATCAATGACGATGGTTGGCCTGATGTCTACGTTTCCAACGACTTTATTACAAATGACCTGGTCTGGATCAACAATCAGGATGGCACTTTTACCAACCAGGCAGCCAGGTATTTAAAACATCAGACATTTAACGGTATGGGTGTTGATGTGGCAGATTACAACAATGACGGCAAGGTAGACATCGTGGTGCTTGATATGCTACCAGAAGATAATAAAAGGTGGAAATTAACGCCCCGTGGCAATAGTTATGATGAATTTCAGAAGGGCATCAACAATGGCTATGAGCCACAATATATTCGCAACACACTTCAGTTGAACAATGGCAATGGTACCTTTAGCGAAATAGGTCAGCTTGCAGGTATTGAGGCCACCGAGTGGAGCTGGAGTGCGCTCTTTGCCGATTATGATCATGATGGATCAAAAGATCTATTCATCACCAACGGCTATGGTAAGGATGTTACCAATCTTGACTTTATTGTTTATGGAGATAAGACACAATCAATGGGTTTGGATTCGGTAAGTGACAAAGAAAGACAAGCGTTGTTAAATGAACTTCCCGGAATTAAAATACATAATTATATGTATAAAAATAAGGGTGATTTGACTTTCAGCGATGAATCAGAATCCTGGGGCATGTCTGATCCAACTTATTCTAATGGGGCCGCCTACGCTGATCTTGATAATGACGGTGATCTTGATCTGGTGATCAATAATATTGATGATGAAGCTTCTATTTTGGAGTGCAGGTTGAGCCAAATGAAAAAGGATACTCCAGTAAACTACCTTAGAATTGGATTTAGCGGACCTCTGCTCAACAGAGAAGGGTTCGGAGCAAAAGTTTATATCAAACACAAAGGATCTTTACAGTATCAATACTTTACGCCCTTTCGGGGATATCTTTCTTCTGTAGAACCGTATTTTCACTTCGGCCTGGGTGCGGTAGATCAGGTTGACAGTGTTGAAGTGATATGGCCAGATGGAAAATATCAATTGATTAAAGATGTAAGCGCCAACCAGGTACTGAAAGTCCAGTATTCTTCAGCAACCGCTCGGCCAATACCTGCCGTGAAATTTAGAAATCCGAAACTGTTTGAGGAAGTAACTGAAACTTATGGTATAAATTATCTTCATAGGGAAAATATTTTTGTTGACTTTAAGGTTCAACCGATTTTACCACATATGCATTCCCGCAATGGTCCTGGAGTAGCGGTGGGAGATGTAAACGGCGATGGTATGGAAGATTTTTATGTTGGAGGATCTGCAGGTTTCTCCGGTGCATTGTTTATCCAGAGGCGGAACGGAAAATTTGATGAGAAGCCTACTCATGGCCTTGATAGTTTGACAGATAGTATGGGGGTGTTATTTTTTGATGCCGACAATGACACTGATCTGGATTTGTATATTGCCAGTGGCGGAACCGAACATAAAAAAGGATCGGAATTGTATCAGGATCATTTGTATCTGAATGACGGTGAAGCAGAATTTAGCGAGTCAACACAGGCTCTTCCGCTGATGCCAGTCAGTGGTTCCTGCGTAATAGCGGGTGACTACGATAAAGACGGCGACCTTGATTTATTTGTAGGCGGCAGAGTTTCTCCGGGCGAATACCCCATGCCTGTTAGTAGTTATTTGCTGCGCAATGACAGCAAGGATGGTTCCCCCCTTTTTACAAACGTAAATCAGGAAGACGCCAGGGCTTTGGAAAATATCGGGATGGTTTGTTTAGCATTATGGAGTGACTATGATAATGATGGCTGGATAGATTTAATTCTTTCCGGAGAATTTATGGAATTAAGATTCATTCACAACGAAAATGGAAAGTTGGTTGAAGCAACAGATGAGACCGGTTTGAAAAACACATCAGGATGGTGGAATAGCTTGGTGGGTGGAGACTTCGATGGGGATGGAGACACAGACTATGTGGCTGGTAATCTTGGGATGAATAATCATTTTCGTTCAACCCCGGCGGAACCTCTTTGCATTTATGCCAATGACTATAACAAGGATGGCCGCATTGACCCTGTTATGACCTATTATGTCCAGGGTGAAAAATATGTCGGCCATTCAAGAGATCATCTGATTGACCAGATCAATTCCATGCGAGCGCGGTTCAGAACCTACACCGCTTATGCCGACGCAACGTTCAAGGAATCGTTTTTACCTGAAGAATTAAAGGATGCTCATGTAGTTTGTGCTGACCGATTTGAGAGCAGCTATATTGAAAATCTTGGCAATGGAAGGTTTACCATCACGACCCTGCCATTACAGGCTCAGATTTCACCCATGTACGGCATGGTCGCAGGAGATTATGACGAGGATGGAAACCTGGATATCCTTGCGGTTGGAAATTCCTATGCCCCGGAAGTTATTTCAGGTCGAGACGACGCTTCCATCGGATGGTATTTGAGAGGTGATGGGAAAGGCAACTTTACTTGCTCGAAAAATTCGGATACGGGATTTATCTGCGACAATGATGCTAAGGGAATGGCGAGTGTTGTGCTCGAAGATGGAAAAGAGTTGATTATTGTTGGTAACAATTCAGGTCCACTTAGATCTTACTTGTCAACTAAGAAAGGCAGATACTATAGAGCTGAAAAGGACGATGCCTATGCCTTGATAACCCGAGCCAACGGCAGTGTGTATAAGCATGAATTCTATTTTGGATCTACTTATCTCTCAAGCTCCTCTCGATCGATAAAGTTAATGCCCGATGTAAGGTCTATCAAATTGTTTAACACCAGGGGAAATGTCACGGAAATTGATTTAGGTCTTCTGGAAAATTAACCCCTTCTGTTGGAAAGCTAGAGTAAAGATCCCCACCAATGCTAAAACAAGACTCAATATTTGTTCCACGCTCAGGCTTAATCCGGCGACCAGTGAAGTTTGATCTACCTTGATATATCCATAAAGAAAATAGGAAAGCCAGAATCCAATCATAAAAAAACTGAAAATTTGTCCGGGTTTTAGGTCTGTTTTTAAATTATGCCAGCGCCAAAAAAGAATGAAGAAAAGTATAAGGCAGGTGATTGCCTCATAAATCTGGACTGGGTGTCTTGCAATTCCAATGGTCTTTAGCCGGGCAATAAAGTTGCCGTCACGTTCGATAAAAATTGTAAAATGCAATGGTTCGGTACCCGGCTCGTGAACAATATGATCCATATCAAAAAGATAAGCTTTAACATCTCCTATAAGAAATTCATTGACCATTTTTTCGTTGGCGCCTGAATCAAAAAACAGATACATAAGTATTCGTTTAAAACCTTCTTTCGTTTCGGGTAATTGAGCATTATCTTTTTTTACAGTAGTAGAAAGCACAGGATTATTCCCACCGGGATTTCGCATAATACAACAGGGTACTTTTGTTAAGCCCTTTGTGACGCGATTGATGAATATAGTCCCTGCTTTAGAATTGGTAGGTATGCCCTTGATTTCCGAATTCAATACACTACCAGTAAAAAGAAGTGTCCCGCTAAGAGCCGCTAAAATGGTAGTTTTGTCCAGCAGATGAAGAAATTGTTGGGATACGCTTTTTTTCCGGCTATAAAACCAGACTCCAATAATAACTCCGATCGCTGAACCATGGAGAGAAAACCCTTCTTTAGCGGTAAATATGAAATTGGGTTGGAATTCAAACGGAAAGAAGATTTCAACGGGATCTGAGAAAAATAATATTGACTCATAAAAAATTACATGCACCATCCTGGCCCCCAGCAAGGCGGAAATAAGGACTATTGTGATTAATTGGCCAGCCTCCTTGGAAGTTCTGCCCTCCTTACTATAGATGTAAAACAAAAGCTGCCGGCTTGTAACGAATGCTAATATTAAAAAAATGGCCTGCCAGCGTAATGAAAACGATGCTGTCGAAAATATTTCTGGGTTTATATCCCAGATAAAATAGCTGAACATAGTTTGCGAATTTTCTGATTAGCTGATACTTTTAAAAAACGGAAGATTTGAAGCTGGCTCTGAGCGTTCGTTACCATTGAGGATGTTTTGCAACGTATACAATGCCTTGTGGAAATGCGGAATGTTCGCATTCGAACTAAGTGTAGTAAGATCGATTTAATTATCTGATTTATAACCAATGGCCTTCTGGGATGGCATTTCTCTTGGAATTCTGTTCTTGAAATCGCCCAGCCATGGCCACAATTTTTGCTGATTGAGGTTTACCTCCACCACGACAACGGGATTATCATCTTTGGCTTCTTTTAAAACTTCTCCTTCCAACCCAAAGACAGCACTGATCATATCATATGTAGAGGATACAACATATACCTGATTTTCAATGGCCCTCGCCATAGTGAGTTTAAGGTCGCCACCCCAGATGGGAAGAAAAATAATTTCCGCGCCTTGCTGAGCAAGTGCCCTGGCAGGTTCTGGAAAACTGGCATCCCAGCAGATCATCATACCAATACGTCCGAAGTCTGTATCGAACACTGGAAACGAATCTCCAGGAGTAACCCCGCCGTCAATTTCTTCTCTTGGTAAACTTGTTTTGCGATACCTTCCCGCCAGATTACCCGCCCGATCGATCAGCACAGCCGTGTTATAAATTACGTCGCCTTCCTTTTCGAGCAGGCCAGCGACTATGTATAAGTTATTTTTTTTCGCTACCTCACCAAGGAATTGAGTGGTAGGGCCCGGCACAGATTCACTGCCCGAAACATAATCGTGTTCGGTGCCAACAATGGTAACCCCCTCCGGTAAACACACTATATCGGCTTTTTGCGCTCCTGCTCTCGCAATGAGCTCAGAAAATTTTACCAGGTTATCGTGAGACGACTGGCTGTTTCTCGGGCGGTGATGAATGGTAGCCAGTCTGACCATTCTCCGTTCGGGGGCAGCGTTCTTGTGAAAAGACGTTTCTCCAAAATTCACGACACCATCGGCATCCCAACGGTAATGCAATTCCAACAGGGCATTTTTTGTGTTTGGAGGTGCCTGGTATAATTGTTCGATTACACTCCAGCCGTCGTTTGTTTTTTCAGGAAGGGTCGCGGGATATTCGCGATATCCCACCACGTCTCCTGATTGATTCTGCCATATCACTCGAGCCAGTATGCTTCGG
>JBDSIM010000014.1:0-9839 GCA_039917935.1 Cyclobacteriaceae bacterium
GGTGCAGGGACAGGTAGGGACAAGACATGCCTTGTCCCTACCTGTCCCTGCACGTTATTTAATCAAATGCACCGTGCCCTTCAATTTTCTTAACTCTCCCTCACACGCCTGGTATATTGCAAACCAGAAGTACACACCTGCTGAATTATGTTCGCCGCTCCAGGGTCTCCCTGCGTCACTTTGGTAGACGATAGCACCGTATCGATTCGATATCGTGTATTGGATATCAGCCACCGAACTGAAAACTATAAACTCATCGTTCGTTCCATCCCCTGTAGGCGTAATAACATTTGGAATAAAAACGCTGTCCTTCGCTGATATCGAAATATGTTTCTTTCCGGTTTCTTCCTCGCATGCCCCGGAGATCACGATAGCCTGATAATAACCCGAACGGGAAGCCTCCAGGGTGTGGCCAGCTTCCTGTATTAATTGGGTTTCCCCGTCGGACGTCTCTGAATAGTACCAATTGAAAGTTCTCTGTGGATCGGAGTCCAGCATTAATTTCACCGCGTTGCCATCACAAACCTTGATTTCGTTCTCTGCTGGCATCATCCCAGGGTCAATACTATCTTCGATTTTTATGGCATCGGTTTGCACGGTACACGTTCCATTGGTGACGCTCACCAGATAATTTCCGTGCTCCGTTATCTGTATGCGGGGCCCTGTCAGGTTCAGGGAACGGATTTCCGTTTCCGAACTAACCTTTTTCCATTCGAATTGAATCCCGTTGTTGGAAGCCGGAGGAATTGACAAGAAAACCTCTCCGTCCAAGCACAGGTTTCCACTCCTTGTTATAGTTGGTTTTTTCAGGCGGTTTACTACTACCGTCATGGATGTGTCATACTTGCAATTGATGGGCGATGTATATTGATATACTGGCGTGTATGCTCCATCCTGGAGGCCGCTCGAAAAAAATATATTGTCTCTGACGCCGATGCCCTGCCACTTTCCTCCCGAAGGCGTGATGGCCAGCGCAACGCCCGGACTGTCTTCACATATTTCGGCGGGTTTCGCGAAAGCGAATACTACCTTTTCATTTTTGACGGAAATAACATCCGAGAATGATTCACAGACACTGTTGTATACCTTCGCCACGTATTCACCCCGTTGCGTGCCCGCTATCGCAGGAGTTTTTGAGTTCAGTGGGAAAAACGGATCTGCGGCAACGTTTCGGTGATACCACTGATAAAGCTGGTCATCAACGGGCTGGACGCTTAACGGCACGCTGATGTTGGTTGTTTCCGCGCAAACATATTGCAACGGTGGAACAGCCAGCTTCGCTTCTACCGGAGTGCGCACTTCGATGATCAATTTTCCTTCATATGCACAGCTGGGCGTGCGATAGGTAAATTCATGTGCTCCAGGTCCCGCAACTTTCGGATCGAATAGACCTTCCGTTGCGTCAATCAGTCCGGGCCCCGTCCAGGTTCCTCCAAACGGGTAACCAAACAGATCGATGGTTTCTCTGGTATTACATACGGGTGGAACAAGTTTGAGTATCGGCGGTGTGGGCGTGATATATACGGATCCCGACAATTTTCCCGACTCCAGATCCTCAATTGTGGCGCCTATTATGAAGTCGGTTTCATCCAGATTTACGGCAAGGCCGTAATAATCTTTCACGAATGAGTCACCTGTAAAATCGACCAGCGGGTCTACCTTTTGCCAAAAATAATCCTGGCTCTGGAAAACATAAGCGCGACCAGGCTTATTTCGAGCTGTGTTTGATGTAGTAAAGTCGGCCCCCGGAGCGCCAGCGATCAACGTGTTGCCCAATACGGCAAGAGAATATCCAAAGAGTTCGCCCTCGTCTTTTATGCGTGGCAGGATCCTCGCTGTTTCCGTGCGAGAAGTCCATCTTTCCTCCGGCCTCTTGGTATAGATGTATACGGCGCCTACATCCCATGTGGAGCCATGGTCCTTGAGCGGAGCGCCGATGAAGATGGAGTTGTTGCTCAATTTCACCGTGAATCCGAATTGAGATCCGTTTGAAATCCAATGCGTAAAATCCGATGATATTTGCATGGGCTCGGGATCTGATGGCATCATAATCGCAACAACCTGCCACTTTCCATCCGCACCCAATTCAAGCACGCTGGTGCCAGCCAGGATCGTATTGCCTTCAATGGACACACCCACCGACGTGGACTTGGCAAAAATATTTGCCATTCCAAGCTCCACAAACTGGTTGTAGTCCCAGGTAAGCCCGTTGAATTTGTAGAGCGCAAGCATTATTCGCGCCGGATTATTTTGCACGTAAGGGATGATCAGCCACTCATCGTCCATTGCTACGTTGTCGCCATACGCATGGATGGTGAGAACATCTTCCGGGAGTTCAATTTCCTGCACAAGCTGCAGTGCCGACCAGTCTGCGTTGGTTTTCTTATAGATAAAAACCCTTCCATGAGGTTCGTATCCACTGGCCGCAATCGCGAGGTATTCATTGTTATTGGCAAGTGCTGACCCAAAAACATCGTCGTACCTGGAAGTGATATTCGGTGGCGTCAACTTATCGACTTTCACCCAGCTGCCTGCAGTTTTCCTGTAGATGTAAACTGCACCACCGTATTGCTTTTTTGTTCCATCGTTAGGCGCCGTGACGAACAGAAAATCTCCGATCCCAAGAATATCGGCTCCATACCGATGTCCGCCAGTGGTTTTTTTGCTGTTGGCGATCACTTGACCCTCCCATTCCCCCGACATGTTTTTTGTGAGCGCTTTCAGCGAGAGAGCCGCGTCATTTTCCGGATGGGAAACGTAACCCACCAGCGCATGGTTACTTTCATTACAGGAGCTTACAAGTCCGTACCGGTGAACCAATTGGCCAGGCATGGGTGCGTGACTGTCAACCGTTTCATATACCGGACTGCACCAACCGGAAGCACTCTTGCTGATCTTTGTAAAGACACCGTTTTCGCTTTGGTCGCGGGTTGCGAGAAAGATGTCTTGACCTGTGGTAGACAACATAGTTGCTATTGAAGACGATATGCCTTGCTCGTTTAAATTGAATGCGCAGGTACGGGCGGCGCTTATCCAGTTTCCGCTGATTGGCTTTTGAAAATAGATTAGCGCCGATCTACCCTGAGTGTCCATATTTACCCCTGCGTAAGTAATAATCCCTTCGGGAAGGACCACAAAATTTCCCATCCACAAAGTAGATTCTCCCACCGACCCGGACGTTAATCTTGCCTCGAGCTCCAGGTTCTGAAAGGTCCCTGAAGGATCGCGGAAAATGTAGATGGCCCCATTCCCTGTAGGTGCAAAGGGTGTCATCGTAATAATGCGGTCTTCATCAATGACTACTCCACCCCTGCCGAACATACCCGCGTCAGTTTCAGGAGGACTGATCTTAGTGGGTGCTATGCTATTATTCCATTCCTGAGCCGGTTGTTTGTGGTAAACAAAAATAGCCCCCCATTGTTGGGTTCCGTTCACACGCTCGAGTAAGTCGGGATCAACGATAGCAAATGTTTGCTCATCCTGAGAAATGGCTAATGGGTCATTGTATCCAAATCCGAACATTGAAGAGTTTGGTACGGTGAACGAGGTTAGCTCGGTTTGAGAGGTCCACCCCGACACCGGTTTCTTAAACACATATACCTTTCCCCGGTATCCCACAGCGCCAACAAGAAGATAATTAGCCGACATTTTTACTCGTAGTCCAAACTGAATGGCATCTATCGGATCGGATGGTGCAAGCGTTGCAATTTTAGCCCATCCAGGTGTCAGCTTCTCGTAAATATTGACAACGCCCGTCAGACGACCGAGGCTGTCGCTGCCCGGTACACCGACGGCAAGATAATTCCCATGCATTGAAACAGAAGCGCCAAAGGATGCACTATAATCCGTCGACACTTCAGGGACCAGCTTGGTAAAGTCGGTAAGACACTGGCCAAATGTGCTTTGAACCAAAGCGGCATAAAAAACTGCAAAGAGGGTTTTAACGAGTCTCATGGTTAGGCGGACCCGAATTTAACTAAAAAGCTGCTTCAGATCAAGCCATCAACCCGCCCCTTTTTCCATCACTATTCAAAAGAATTTTTTAACATGTCGCAAATCACCCGAATAATGGTGTGCATAGTAGGAGACAAGGCATGCCTTGTCTCCTACTATGTACACCAAATCCTATTCCGACCTCAGGCTTTTAACAGGGTTTGCCAGCGCAGCCTTTATCGACTGATAACTCACAGTCAACAACGTGATGACTACTGCTCCAACACCCGCCGCGGCGAAAACCCACCACGCCATGGTACTTCGATATTCGTATTTCTGAAGCCATTGGCTCATGAGATACCACGCCATCGGCAAGGCCAGCGCCAGTGAAAAAATCACCAGTCTCAAAAAATCTTTTGAAAGCATTCCCCATAAATTTATTACACTCGCTCCCATTACTTTCCGTACACCGATTTCTTTCGTGCGCTGTTCCGCTGTAAAACTAGCGAGTCCTGAAATGCCGAGGCAACTGATAAAGATTGCCAGGACGGCAAAGAAGCTCGCGAGTTTACCGATGCGCTCTTCATCCGTGAACTTCCGCGCATATTCCACATCTACAAACTCATGGGTGAAAGGCGTTGCCGGACTGAATTTATTAAACACCGTCTTGATCTTTTCGAGTGCCTGGTGTGCGCCCATATCGGGGTTGATTTTTAAAATGGCGAGGCCAATGTTGTTGTCCCTGTCAATGTGCCAGAGTGAAGGGCGCACTGGTTCGTAGGGCGACTCGATAATCATGTCTTTAATCACACCGATGATGGTGTAGGGCCGCTCGTTCCAGGTCAGAATCTCTCCTTCGGCATTCTTAAATCCGAAAAACTTTTCTGCAGATTCGTTGATGACGAATGCGTTGGAATCACTGGCGAACTCGCGCGAGAAATCACGACCGTCTTTAAATTGCTATCCCACGGTTTTGCCGAACTCATGGGTCACACCATTGTTGGGAAAATCCACAGCAAGCGCCGGATCTTTACCCTGCCACGTGAAGCCGCCATTGCTGTTCCATACTTGCGTCGTGGGACTGCCTGCTTTCGTCATCTCGACGATAGCTCCCTGGGTCTTCAACTCATTCCGCACTGCGTCGAAATGATCGCTAATATCGCCCGTCTGTAAGTAAACATTGATCAGCCCATCGCGATCATACCCGATTGGCCTGTCCTTGGCGAATTCAATTTGACGAAACACGACGATGGTGCCGATGATAAGTATGACAGAGACTGTAAATTGCAACACCACCAACACCTGTCTTGGGATAGAGGCCAGTCTGCCCACGCGGAAAGTTCCCTTCAACACTTTCACAGGCTGGAACGAAGACAGGTACAACGCAGGATAGCTGCCCGACACGATTCCTGTGATCAGACTAAACGCAATACCCATTAACCAGAATTGAGGACTGCTCCATAGTAACGCGAGACGCTTATCGGCAACCTGGTTGAATTGTGGTAACGCGAGGTACACCAGGCCGATCGCCAACACAAATGCCAACAACGCCACCACGATGGACTCGCAGAAAAATTGATTGATGAGCTGGGATCGCATAGAGCCAACCGACTTGCGGATGCCTACTTCTTTAGCGCGCTTTTCTGATCGTGCAGTGCTCAGGTTCATGAAGTTGATGCACGCCAGTAGCAGCACAAACACACCAATGATGCCGAACATCCAAACGAATTCAATACGACCACCCACGTTCTTACCTTCCTTAAAATCGGAATACAAGTGCCACTTGCTCATCGGGTGGAGAAAGACTTCAGGTTTGTATTTGCGGTCGTTGTCAGTGCTCAGTTTGTTATACTTCACGTTTACGATCTTCGCGGAAACCTGTTCGAAGTCTGCGTTCTCGGCCAGTTGTGCCCACGTTTGAGTGAAGTTGCTGTCCCACGGGTCGTCCATAGTTTTAATCCATTCGTTCTCGATGATGTAAAGCGACCACGGCATGATGAAAGTCGTCTCACGGAAGCGGGAGCTGTGTGGAAGGTCTTCGTACACGCCCGTCACCTTCACGTCGTGTTTATTGTTGATACGCATCACCTGGCCGATGGGCTCAGCATCGCCAAAAAAGGTTGTTGCCACCGACTCAGATAGTATTATGGAGTATGGATCTTTCAACGCGATCTCGGGGTCGCCTTTCAAAAGATTGATCGACAACATGTCGATTACCTCAGGCTCCCAGTACATGCCGGACTTGTTGAATTTCTTATCTCCCACAGTTAGAATACTTCCGAAGTTCCAGGAGGATTGAATTACGTATTTAAAGTCGCTGCCGAAATTGTCGCGTATCTCTTCAGCCATTACGTATGGGTTGGATATCTGCGATTGTCTTACTCCGTTATAAATGTTGTGTTGCCACACCTGCGCCACCCGGTCATAGTTCTTATGGTAGCGGTTGAAGGTAAGCTCATCCCAAATCCAGAGTCCAATGAGCAACGCTACGGCCATACCTGTGGCGAGACCGGTAATGTTGATAAATGTGTAGCCTTTGTTTTTAACGAGGTTGCGGAACGCGATCTTGAAATAATTTCGGAGCATAGGCATAAGTTTGTTGGCAGACTAAAGAAGTACCTGGTAAAGGTGGAAAGGTTGCAGGAAAAGAGAAAATCTTTTTTAGGGCGAAGGGGCGGCTTGAAATGGAAACAGCTTAAGTTAAAACGCCGGAATTTTGGTTGCTTTGGGATTTACTGGTGAGGATCGTGAATCGTCCCATAATGCCGGACGGCGGACGTCAGTCATCCAACCTCGTCCCAAACAAATAATGCTCCTGCCAATAACCGGAATCCATCAATGCCGAAATTGAAACACCACGGGAAGTGGATGTATGGACAAATTTATTTTCGCCAAGATAAATGCCTGAGTGAGTAATGAGATTAGGCGTTGAGTAAGTTGAATGAAAAAATACAAGGTCACCCCGTTTTAATTTTTCATCCGCAGAAAGCATAGTGCCGTATCTGCCTTGTTCATTTGAAGAATGGGGCAACTCGACATCAAATTGTGCATGTGCCAACTTGACCAGTCCAGAGCAATCCAGGCCTGAACGTGAATATCCTCCCATTACGTGACGCGTGCCTAAAAGTGATTTGGCGTATTCAATAATACCTTCGATGTTGTAATTATGGGTGTTTATTTTTTTCTCAACACCACCCTTTTTGAAAGCAAGGATCTTTTTATTGAGTTCTGGATCGTTTACCTTCGGATCATTTACATCATGATCACCAGTAATATTGGCCGCCACCTGTACAACAATAAATATACAGGACAGATACAGGATAAGCTTCCTGTTTTTTACTGTCATTATTTTTTTGTAGCCATATCCCATATGATCTCAAAGTACGGCAACGACAAGATTCTTAGATAAAAAGTTCCACTTAGTCGTCAAACGGAAAGGTATACTGCTGCTTTGAATAAAGATCCTCCCTCACCTGTGGCATTTCAACTGCCGAGCGGTGAATGAGGAAGAAATTAATGAACAACATTTCACTCAAAAGAGAATAGAAAAATTGGTGTATCAAAAAAAAGCCTGCCGCAGCAGGCCTTTCTTAGGAAGGATACAGGAAACTAAAACTCAATTCGCAACGGCCATTTCTGCGCTTCGCGAAATATGGACACTATTCGGAAATTTGTTTCGCAGCCAGTTTTCCCGGCGTGCTTTCAGATCTTGTTTAGTTCTTCCGGCTTCCGAACCGTCTTCCCATATGTTTCCATCAAGTCTGACATCCCAATTGTACTCCTTTTGCAGGATGTCTAACTTCTGTTGCGTTTCGGGTGACGGGGTATCTACAGGATAAACAAAGAACTTACCCTCATAGATGTCACGCTGTATTGTGTTATTATAGATGTTATCTACCAGTACTTCGAGCTCTTCCGCGGTAATATTTTCCCGGGTTGGGTCAAGGCTGGGTACCAAGAATACAAATTCTTTAATGAAATGTTCTGCAGGAAGTTTAAAGTCTGTTCGCAGATCGATTGGTTCATAAGGCGCGCCATATTTTTCTACCCATATTGTTTCCAAATTTTTGCAATTACTAAGATCGACCTTAATAGGCACTGCTCCCCATGACGGGCTATATGTTCTGAGCGCCGTTAGGTTTGTAAGCCCTTTTATAGCATAGATAATACTCCCGTAAGAAAAGCCGTAGAGATTTGTTACACGATCTAAATCGCCAGTGATGATGGCAGTATAAGTACCTGACGTATACTCATGCGAACCATTAAACGGCAGGGTCGCGGAGTCGTCGTAACCATCACCCCAATTCACATTTACTGCTCCTCCTGTTCCTTCCAGAATAAATTCGAAATAATCTTCATATTCATTACCCTCATCAACGGATGATTCTATCGTTAACAACAATGCGGGCTCAAGTGTTATTTTCAACGGTTTTGCACCAAGGTCTTTTTTCAGCTGTTCAAAGTTGAAGGTTATCACCTTTGCCTCTTCACCTGCATAGACAGAAAGCGTATACACTGCATCCGGATCGCCTTTAAAAGCGATAGTGTTCTTTCCCGCTCCTAATGAAAACGTCTGAATTAATCTCTTTCCCTGACGAAGTTCTGCAGTAGCTTCTCTTAATGATGTCTGCCCGCCTTTTTTCTTAAACACCATAAAGGATAACGTATTAACCTTCTTTACTTTAAAGGAAGCATATCCAAATGCTTCGGGTTTTTCATTCCGCGCATCGATCACCTGCATACTCACGTTAGCAACGCTATTTTCAGTTACCGAAAAATTGTAATGGAGGGAATGCTGTACGAACGAGCTCAATTGACTTTTACTTTTGGGTGCAGCATATAGAACCTCACTGTCATTGACGATCATAAAGTCTGTTATCTGATAGGTGCCAGGCATGAGCTCCAGCGGATCAGTGATATATCCATTACCTGCCTTCAACACTTGAACTTCATGATCAGAAAAAATCGGCGTACCCGAGTTACTTTTAATGCTTATCCTTAACAGAGCGTTCTCAGGTAAATCAGTGTCTTTAACTTTTCCGTTAGAAGTAGTGCCAGGGCTCAACGTAAATTGTACTTTACTTTTCTCAAGCTGGACGCCCCGGTCATCGCAAGATTGTAAACATAAGATAAGGGTACTCAATAGCCATACTGCGGTGAAGTGTTTTGAAAGATTATTCATAGGTATTTGGTCTTTTTCAAATAGACGGTGATGAAATACATGCCATAAAACATTACGCGCCTTTTACTGGCTATAAAAAGATATGGCTGTTCCACAATTTGAGACCTGTGGAAGTCCGTCATCGATAAAAGGGTTAAATCGTCTGTAGATTAACGTCTATCCAGTTGAATTGCTTATTGCCGGTAGAGTAAATTTTCGTACGCGCTCCGCTACTACCGTCTAATAGATGTTTGGATTTGAATGAATCAAGCATTACAGAATCGGATGATTCTCTGAAGAACATGCACTGCTGCATTACGGAAAGAATACATACCCATACAGGAAAGTGATTTTTTCTTTCTCCAATTTTTTCATTGGCGATGTGAACTTCATCGAGCGTTTCTTGCGCCTGGTAAAAGTCGATACAAAACCAAACCTTTGCGGCGGGGTCACGCCTAAATCTATACAAAATTTGCGCTTGTCAGCATACTGCTCAGTGCACATTATTTGACTGAACCATAGGCAGGATCGTTCGGTTCAATGGGAACGGGTCAGCCTCCCGAGTTTTTTTCGGACTAAGAATGCAAGAAGGAGAAATGCCCCTGCCATCATCAATATAACAGAAAGTGGTTTGTACCGGGTATCCAGTGGTTGGTCATCTCCGACCAGTACAAAGGCGCTCCAAAAAAACGGGGTCACCAGGGGGGGCGAACTGTCCAGGTATGATAACTTAGCCATTCGCAAA
>JBDSIM010000015.1:0-6132 GCA_039917935.1 Cyclobacteriaceae bacterium
CTCCTTTTGGAATCCATTTGACTAACCATAATTCAAAACCATTTTTTGTTCCTGAGTTTTGAAAAAAACGGGAAAATGTAAAAATTTTCCTTTTTAGTCAGCCCCAGTGCTTTACAAAAGATCAGACGCACAATAAAAGATGGATGAGGTGATTCGGCGTTGTTCCAGTTCGAATCGCATGTCGGATAGCGCGCAGCTAAAAGTGCTGACCTCGCTCAATCCTCCCCGCAACTTCACGAAATTCCTAAACTTTCGCGAAGTTCTTTCCAAACCGAAACCGATTTAAAGTCGCATAGCTACAGCCCTCCACCCCGAAGCTTGCCCATATATCATAATTTAGTCGAGACTCTCCGTGACCTTTAGTACACGGTCAGAAGCACAGATGAAATTCAATTGCCAACATCTTCAGTCGCACGAAAAAAAACTCCTCCGTGAAACTTTGTGTTATTGGATTTTGGCGATCCTGGCAACGAACGAATAGGCATCCTGCTACCCGATCGTCTTGATACCCGAAAACGAAGAACTACTCCTTAACAACTTCAGATAATCGCTTATCAAGAAATTGTAAATGGTATTGGGTCATCGGGTCATTGGCTTTTCTTGCTCCCTTTTTAACCGAGGCATGAATTTCCGTTAATTTATTTTTTACAATAGGACCAACATCGCGATAGTCCTTACCGGATTTTTCTGACAATGCAATGAGTTGTTCAACGTATGAACGCTGTAGGTTCCTCCTGTATATATCGATCGGTTTTCGTTTCTCAAGTTCGGTCCACATCGCCTTGTCTATATCATTGAAATACTCCATAAGACCATACGCTTTCGCTCCATACATGGCTTCATTCACGGCAAGTTTGCTCACTGTATTGGTACTCATCAGATAGCTTAAAACAACCTCCTGGGAACCCGCAATGGTCTGCGTCGGCGACTCGCCAACGCGTGCCAGGATCAGCGTATCCAAAAGCCACGAAGGGGTAATGAAAACATTATCCTGTATAAATTTCATCGCCTCTCGTTGGCGTTCCACTGGGACCATTTCATATACCGCCCCAGGTTGACTGGCTAATTTTGGTGTTTCATAAGTCCCGCCAATGTTGGCAAGAACATGCCCCAGATAATAATCAAACTGGTTCGTAACACCTTTGTAAAGATCGTGCAGGTTTTTATATCCTTCATTTTCCTGGTAAGTCCACGCCATCAGGTTTGACAAGACACGTTTCAGATTTTTGATTCCATACTCACCAGCCTTCATGGAATTGTCGCCGATATCTTCCGTCTGGGTGCGTGGGTCATCGGAGGAAAATTCTGATCCAAACCATAAGGCCAGGTCATCTTCCATTTTTTCGACGATCCATTTGTTGAGTATAGGTTTTTCCGCTTCAGCAGATATCAGATCAGGATACCAACGGTATCCCCACTCGATGGCCCATAGATCATAGGCACCTATTTTATTAATGAGCCCGCTTTCATCGACACTATCTTCGGGTTGTGCCACGTAATTAAAACGCGCATAGTCCATAATGGAAGGGGTGTGGCCATGAATTTTCAGCCACTCGCGGTCGCGAAGCTTCTCGACGGGAACCGTGGAACTCGCGCCAAAGTTGTGCGTTAAACCCAGCGTATGGCCCACCTCATGGGCAGCGACGGAACGGATCAGCTGACCCATCAATGCATCGTCGAATTGCATGTGCTGGGCCCGTATGTCCGTCGGACCACATTGGATCAAATACCAGTTTCGCAAAATGGACATCAAATTATGGTACCAGTTAATATGACTCTCCAGAATTTCACCGCTCCGGGGATCAGTAATAATAGGGCCCGCCGCATTGGCGAAAGATGATGGTTTGTATACGATAGCAGAATGCCTCGCATCCTCCAGGCTCCAGATAGATCCCGTTTTGCCGGGATCTGTCTTTGCCTGAATAGCATTCTTGAATCCAGCTTTTTCAAAGGCTACCTGCCAGTCCTCGATTCCTTTTACCAAGTAAGGCACCCATTTCTTTGGCGTCGCAGGATCGATATAATAAACGATGGGTTTTTTCGGTTCCACCAGCTCTCCCTTTTTGTAACGCGCTACATCTTCTTCTTTTGGTTCAAGTCTCCAGCGTTTAACAAAGTTAACAACCTTAATACCCTGGGGATTCGCGTCATAATCTGTATACCGTTCACTGAAATAACCTACTCTCCTATCGGCAAAACGTTTGCGCATGGGTTTCTCAGGTAATAACACGATGGAGGTATTTAATTCCATGGTGAAGGTAGCCTTCGAGTTAGATCGGGTGTAGGTTTTGATGGTTCTTATCTCAACATTCAATGGATACGCATTGATGTCTTTTATATAACACATGTTATTTTGCAAATTTCCTACGGCCATGGATTTTCGTGTCGACGAATTAAAAAAGAAGATGTCGTTATCCCCGTTAATATAACTGGTAACATCAATTACGCTTCCCTTACCGTTAGGAGAATATGCCCCGACACCAAAAGCTGCAACAAGGGGTTGCAGATTCGACCGCACGACAGCATGATACATCGCGTCAGTGGTGTCGCCTATCTGATCTTCATACGTTATTCGCCGCAGGAATAATTTATGCCCCGGTCCTTTCTCGAAACGAATGATGGTGCTTCCGATCTGGTCACCTGCAAAACCGGTGTTTCCAGGTCTTACGCCGGCCGCGCCCTGCGAAATTCTTCCGACAACCAGAATATCGCGTCCTAAAATGCTGTCAGGAATTTCAAAATAATAATTGTCGGAAACTTTATGCACGGAAAATAAACCTTTCCTGATCACTGAACGGTTTCGCATCAGATTATAAAAATTCCGGGGAGCACTGAGTTGTTCATTTCCCTGGGGAACGGAGGATGGGGTTTCTTTTTTAACACTATCCTGATGGATGGTATCCTGGCGCAATCGGCTAAGCGCCTCTAATGTCTGCGCAATGCTTGAAGAAGAAACTAATATAGTGAGTGCAAAAATTGAGATGATCCTCATGCCTGGAACTGTGTTTATGTGGGTAATAAAAAATTCCAACCCCCGACCGGGTTCCTCCAACAACATTTTTTAATATTGATTGCTATTAAAAGCTGCCAGCGCAAAGATAACGCTTTTGAAAGGCAGATAGTGCAGAATAAATAATAGAATCAGTTCGTAAAAAGTACACCAGGATATACCTGGTCACGGCGCATAAATTCCCCAGTATTTTTTAGACAGATTAATCCAGGCAGCGCAAGTGACGAGTATTTCCAAACAAGTTCATAGCACACACGGTTAAATTTATTTACAAAACGGGACTAAAGAGCTTCAACATGTAAAAGAATGGCCTACAGTCGGCACAAACTTGCGCTCTTAGAAGAAGTCCCTTTGAATGGAGACGTGTTCCCCAATGGTAGAGACCTCCCTCGGGATAGATTTATGCGGCTGGAATACGAGGGTAAAGTACACGTTGCTTCCTTCACTGCTGGTTTCCTGTCAATTCCAAAAATTTGCTCTCGGTGTCGGTTCGCCCGGGTTGATTTTCATAGTGTCACTCCCTTATTAGTAAGCATGCTGTTATTATTCAGTCAATTCCGAAGCAGGCATACGTTTTTAATTCCGCATACTACTAAACGCTCAGAGGTATGAATGAAGTATATTATAAAGGGAAGCCCTATCAGTTTAAAGTAACTGAAATGGCTGGCAAACGCCATTTTCAGCTTTATGAAAGTGGGAATTTGAAGCATTCTGTAGAACAAGGCGAGCTCGACATCAGGTCTATTGTCAGCTTCATTCTTGATTCTTATTATCGCAATACAAGAACGAATGTAAACAATCCGATTTCAACCAATAGGTTGTAGAGGATTATACTCATCTAAATATTTTTTCTAACCGGTTGGTATTGCCAGCCGTTTTTTTTTGCCGAAATCAAACCAAACTGTACAAAAAATTAGAAGTATTTTTCGAAAACCTATCAAAGTCATTATGCTCAGACTATTTGCCTTTGTACTTTTTCTCTCCACGAACTTCGCAATTGCTCAGGAGATCGCCATTACTTTTGACGATGCTCCCACGTCCGAAGGTCCGCTTTTCTCTGGTGCGGAGCGAACTGAAAAGATTTTGAATCACCTCAGCAATCAAAAGGTCAAAGAGGTGGCCTTTTTTATTTTGACGGGAAACATTAATGCCCGGAATTCACAACGATTGACCCGATACACCAAAGCCGGGCATCTGCTCGCCAACCATACCCACCGTCACAAACACATACATGAAATTGGGACAATGGCTTACATTCGCGATGTAGCTATTGCAGACAGCATTCTGAAGCTTAAGCCTGGCTTCAGAAATTGGTTCAGGTATCCCTTTTTGGACGAAGGAAAATCGGTGTCCGTCCGGGATTCCCTGAGGGAAGGGATAAAAAACCTTGGTCTGATAAATGGCTATGTAACGATCGATAACTACGATTGGTACTTAAACAACCTGGTAAAACAAGCCACGCAGTCGAATAAAAAAATCAACGAAAATAAACTTGGCCAGCTTTATATTGATCACGTTTACAACAGCATTCTTTTTTATGATAAAGTGGCCCGGCAAAACTTAGGTCGCTCTCCTAAGCATGTTTTGCTTTTACATGAAAATGATCTTGCAGCGCTTTACTTAGGCGATCTTATAATGCATCTTCAAAAAAAAGGATGGAAGATTATAAGTACTGTTGATGCTTATATGGATCCTATTGCCACTCATGCTCCTGATGTTTTATTTAATGGACAGGGTCGGGTAGCAGCCATTGCCCGCGAGAAAGGGATTCCGGCAAGAGACCTTGTACAAATATCAGAAGATGAAGAATACCTGGACAAACTCGTGAAGGATTCTCATATCTTCGAATAGCCGGGCCCATTAATCAATCAACTATAAGAATTCGGGCATTGTATTTTACTCCCTTCCTGCTAAACGAACGAAGTAAAAGATGAATATAAAAAGTACCATCGGAGGACTTGCTGGTGCATGTGCTCTCACCATATTAAATCAAAGTGTAAAGAAACTGGATAAAGATGCACCCAGATTGGATTTGCTGGGAATGAATGCCGTTGCGCGATTAATGAAGGGTAATGATCTCGTGTCTATGACTGCAAAAAAACTTTTTCCAACAGCTTTAGCAGGTGATCTTGTGACGAACTCCCTTTATTTCAGTATGGCCGATTCCGGCGACAATCAAAAAACCCTGATCCGGGGAACACTGCTGGGACTTGGCGCCGGCCTGGGTGCCGTAACATTGCCTAAAACACTGGGATTGAATGAGGATGCCACTACACGAACAGTCAAAACCAAACTTCTTACTGTTGTCTGGTATGTAATCGGTGGCCTTGTAGCCGCTGCGGCTATCAATCTTTTGCAAAGCAACGACAGGCTAAAGTCTTAGTATCGGATTTATTTTTTTTCACATACCGGTCGGTCAGATCGACGATTTAAAACCAAATACAGTTATGATAAAGGCGCTTGCATTTTTGCTCACGCTAGTTGGATTCGTATCACTATCAATGGGCGTGTTAGGACTTTTTGGAAAGGATGTAGTATCGCTCAGTCCATGGGCTTTAACCATTTTAGGATTTATTTTTTTTATCGGAGGCATCAGCATGCTTAAGAGTCGCCGTGATACAGATGAGATTCGATGACAGGCAGGTTGAATGCAGGTTTTAAAATCACGTTTAAATACAGGTTTACATTAGGGGTGGATCGTCAGTCCGAAGGACTGCTTTGAAGTGGTGCAAAGAGACTGACGATTGACGATGATCCACAGTGTGTGCAGCACTTAACGAAACAAGAGCTCCCAATAATTTCGGGTTCGTTTGCTTTGTATCAAAAAGCCCTGTAGGGCGACGCATATGGTAGCCCCCGGTTTTAACCGGGGGTTTTATGGCAATCAAGGAATGTGTGCCACAGGAAAGTTGTGTGAAGCGCAGCCACTAGCTGGCACACGGATGCGCATTTGATCGGGCGAATCACCTCACCCTATCTACGGTTTAGAAATACCAAATGCAAATCACAAAGTTACGCGGAGGAATTTGTTTTCTTTTTGTGCGACGGGAGATGTTGGCATTATGAATTTCGAGACGTGCTTCTGAAAATGTGCTAAAGGTCACGGAGAGTCTTGAGTAAAC
>JBDSIM010000016.1:0-4156 GCA_039917935.1 Cyclobacteriaceae bacterium
TGGCTTTGCGGTATGGGCTGGAGCTCAAAGGCTAAGGGCACCAATATTGATACCCGCACGGAACACGATAGGGCTATCGTAAGGAGAATACACTCCGGTGTTCCCCTGATATGAAAAATTATAAAGGGCCATTAAGTAGAATGACAACCGGTTACCAAGGGGTTGGATAAAACCTCCACCTGCGAGGAAGCTATCAAAACTCATACGCCTCGTTTCAGTATAATTGACAGGAAACTCATAATTCAGAAACTCATATTCCGTCTGAAGAAAAATGTTGCGATATACCGTATAGCGAAGAAATGGACTAAGCCCATAATCATTCAGCTTCATCTTTAAAGGTTTGTAGTTTGTATATCGGTACGTAATACCGGTTCCGGCCAGAAGTTTAGTAGTAAGGCGGTATCCAATAACGGGTGAAACAGAAAAAAAATCCTGAACTGAGCCAAAACCCAACCCTAAACCGCCACCGGTAACAATGCGATCTTTCAGTGGGGCACCCTGTAAACTATTATCCTTACCCTGAGAGAAAGCCACGACAACCATAGCAACTGAGAAAAACAAAACAAAAAGAAAACGTAGCATGTGCGACTAAAATTATTCTTCCACTATTACATAAATATCTTCCGACTCCTTTTTCATCAGATACTTTTCACGGGCAAATTTCTCGACTGACTCCTGATCTCCGAAAAGCTCTGCCCTGTCTGTTTTAACGTCCTCGATTTTCTCCTCATAATATTCTTTTTCATCCTCGAGGGAATTCAGTTTCGCACCGAGTTGATAGCGGGCCACCAGATTGTTTGAATCCAGCAACAACATCCAGGCTAAAAAAAAGACGAGCGATACGACATAAAAATTGCGGAAAGCTCTGGGAATTTTTTTGAACATGGCTTACAAAATAAATACTAAGATAAAAATTTAAGTAAGATTATTCAATGAGTCCCCTAATTAAACAAATGTATTAAAAAGGTGGCACACATGATTTTCGTTTCCTTCTTTAGTGTTTACTACTTGTTTTAGGCTTAGAACGGAAAAATAAGGAGCGTATTGCATGCCTGAAGCACTGCCAAATGGCCAGTTATTCAACAGGCTTTGTACTGCCAGGTCCATATAATACTTTCCCGTTGCGCACTCCGGTGTGCTTTCCCTTTTCCATGGTTATTACGCCATTCACAATGACGTATTCGATGCCTGTGGAATACGCATGGGGGCTCTCAAAAGTACTTTGATCCTGCACTGTATTTTCGTTAAATACTACGAGGTCTGCCGCCATTCCCTCCCTGACCAGACCCCTGTCACGCAAATTAAACTTCTGCGCGGGGAGGGAAGTCATTCTCCGGATTGCTTCTTCCAGGAGAATAACTTTTAGGTCGCGGACATATTTGCCTAAAACACGTGCGTTGGTACCATACGCGCGGGGGTGTGGTACACCTGAATAAAGAGGTACAATCCCGGCATCGGAAGCAAACATATTATGCGGATACTGCATGATGCGCTTCAGATCTGTTTCATGCATGCTAAAGAATACCATTTGGGCGCTGCCATTTTCTACCATATCTAAAATGGTTTCTGCCTCATCCCGGGGGTTGCTTTTGCGTTTATATAATCGATTGATCTCCGAAATGTTTTTGCCATTCATCGTGGTGTCGGTTGCATACTGAGCTACAACAGCATAGGAATAATCTTTCATTTTGATACTGTTTAACCTCCTGATCATTTCAGCCGAAATTCTTTTTCGTGTGTTCTGATCCTTTAATCGAAACATCAACGAATCGACACCGCCCGAAAAAACCCAGGAAGGAAGAACAGTATTTAACGTGGTGCTTGTAGCCAGGTATGGATACTGATCAATGGTGACATCAATACCCTCCTGACGCGCCTTTTCAATTTGTCGGATGGTATTTACAGATCTCCCCCAATTGGGTTGAAACATAACTTTAAAGTGTGAAATTTCTACCGGGATATCAGCCTGGCGGCCGATGTTAATGGCCTCTTCAATGCCCTCCGTAACTTGATCACCTTCACTCCGGATATGAGAAGCGTAAACACCATGATATCTGGATGCCACTTTTGCCAGGCCAATTACCTCGTTTGGTTTCGAATAGGTTCCTGGAACATAAATAAGCCCGGTGGATAATCCGACGGCCCCATCTTTCATGGCTTGTCCCACCAAAAGTTCCATCATGGATTGTTCCTCCACCGAAGGTTCGCGTTTACTGTCTCCCATTACCGCCCTGCGAACATCATTGTGTCCAATAAGCGTCGCCACATTGATGGAGGTTTTTACACTGTCAAGTTGGTAAAAATAGCGGGCTACATCTGTTTTCGATGTACCACAGTTTCCCGTGACAACCGAAGTTACGCCGTCATGAATAAAATTATCCGCAGTCGGGACTTTCATATCATTCACTTCAATGTGCGTATGAACATCAATAAAACCAGGTGCGATGATGAGACCCTTAACATCCAGGACTCTGGAGGCCTGTTCGATGGGAAATTCTCCAATAGCGACAATTTTTCCATTGGTTATACCCACTTCTCCATAAAACCATCCGTTACCCGTGCCGTCAATAATTTTACCTCCTGATAAAATAAGATCATAATAGGTTTGACCAACTGAACACCAAGGTATTAGAAGGAAAATAAAAAAAATCAAACGCGTCATAGGGGAACGATTAGTCTGTAAATTTAAACATCCGCCAGAAGAAATTGCGCGGCTTGTCTTTAAATAAAGTCACGAGGAAATCACCTGCTTTTCCAAAAACTGCAGGTGATTAATTACCGCCCTGATCTCCCCATATGAAACGCTATCACCCAATTTCTGCTTCACGGGCTGCATGGACGGTTCCTTGTTTTCGCGAATGGCGTTGAGTATAATGCTGATCTTGGCTTCCTCCATGCAATCTTGAATCGCTACGTCCCCTGATTTTATCAGCAGCGCGATATGACCTTCAATCGTGCTGAAGGCAAGACTCCTTTGTTCCGCGATTGCATCCACACGCAAACCTGATTTAAACATGGCCAGGGTCTCACTTAAACTACTTCCCTTCTCTGCCTTTTTACTTTTCTCCGGAATAATTTCCTGGACAACAGAGACTTTTACTGCGGAAGGGTTAAATACTACTTCTCCATATTGAACCTCAAGAATGGCATTTATTTTCCTGGCAACGTCAAGTCTTATCTGCCGTATACGCTTCAGGTACTTTCTTACTTTAGCGGCGCCCTTTAGGGTAGCAATATGTTGATCCAGAAGTAAAAGCAATTCCTGGGTCAGTACTTTTGAAAAGTATTCAATACCCTTAATAACTCTTTCTTTTAATTTTTCCTGCTGATCTTCCCGCAGTAAAGAATGGATTTGCTGTTGGAATTTGAGAGACACTTTCTGTTGTTCTTCGGCAATGACTACCATCTTTCGACCATTGGTTGACGCTTCTCCAATGTTGGGAATTTTTTTTCCTGGAAGGTATTCCAGGTAGTCGCGAAAAATTTTTATCAGTATTTCCAGGTCAAACGTTTTGGCCAATTGTACATTCAGGAAAATTCTTTTTTCCTGCTGAAGCACGCGCATCAGTTCTTCTGCATCAGCCTCTCTTTTTGCAAAAGTCAGGACCTGCTGATCGGTCGAAATACTTCCGGGAAGTATTTTAGAATGTAATATCAAACCCTCAAGGGAAGTACAACGGCTAAGAGCAACATACACCTGGCCCGGCGCGAATGAATCGCCTGCATCAATGATGGCATGCTGAAATGTCAGACCCTGGCTTTTATGAATAGTAATTGCCCAGGCAAGCCGTAAAGGAAATTGAGTAAATGAGCCTAATCTCTGCTGCTCCAGTTTGCCTTCCCTGTCAAGTGAGTATCTTGTATTTTCCCAGGTTTCCTGATCCACTTTTATATCTTCACCATCACTATCAACAATAATTTCATTCAAAGTCAAAGATTTGATAACACCTATCTTTCCGTTGAAATATCGTTTAGAAATAACATCATTTTTTAAAAACATTACCTGGGCACCAGTTTTTAAAATAAGTAAGCCTTCTGCAGGATAGCTGTTTTCAGGAAAATCATCCTCAATGATTGCCGTATAAGTAACAGGATTAGAAGAAATCTTTTGCAACTCACGGTGATTTATCTGATCTGCCTGGTTGTTGTGAGAAGT
>JBDSIM010000017.1:0-2649 GCA_039917935.1 Cyclobacteriaceae bacterium
TTTATAGCAATCTAGAATTGCTAAAAGTGGGGTTTATTAACGAAAAAAACCCCGGAAGTCGTCCGGGTTTTTTCATTTTATATACCTGAGCAAATCAGACAAGATTTCACCCTTCTCCTTGTGTTTAATACTTCCTTAAATGTTCATCATGAAAATCATTCTTGTTCATTGTTCGAATATTTGTTATTATACAACCTCATTTAATTTGTGAATTAATTTTGGTAAGAATAACGAGGGATTGTTCAAAATCATAATTCTGCAGACCCTTGTTCATCTTTTTAATCTCCTTTTCATACCCTCTGATCACGCCGATTTCCTTCAGCAATTTCACAGCATCTGGATCGTTGTTTTTCAATAGTGCCGCAAGGGCGTTCAGCAGTGGCTTAATGTCTGGCGCCTCGGATAGATCAGGCTCTTTATGATCTCTGCCGAGTTGTTTGTTTAGTGATGCGAGCACCTTATTCATTTCTTCTGATAAAGGCCCGATCACATCGGTTGTATGGGCTCCGTTTGTATTTTTCAGGTGTTGTTCAGTTTCCATGCACACTTCATACAGCTTAGTCATGCCCAGATTACCCGACATTCCCTTTATCGTATGAAGTAACCGGCGCGCTTCCTCTTCGTTGCCTGTTGTTAACTTTGATGTAAGGTCAGCTATGAAGTTTGAGTGGTTATCGCGGAATTTAAGTAAAAGATCGTGGTAAAGTTTTGTGTTTCCACCCACCCGGTTAAGTCCGTCATCAATATCAACACCGTCAAGAGGAGGTATTTTTACTTCCTGATGTTTTCGCCTTAGTGAGGAAGTTTTGACTGCCATTTCCCTCCATGCCATCCATTTTTCAATGGTTTCCAGCATCTGTGCCGGATTGATGGGTTTGGTAATAAAATCTGTCATGCCAACTTCAAGGCATTTTTCCTTTACTCCAACCATGGCATCTGCCGTCATCGCTATGATCGGAAGCTGCTGATATTCCCGCAGCTTTCTGATCTTTTGAGTGGCTTTTATTCCTCCCATCACAGGCATTTGAAGATCCATTAACACCAGGTGATATTTAGAAGGGCTACCGGATTTCTTCACCATTTCAATGGCTTCAATACCATTTGACGCCACCTCGGAGGTAAAGCCAAAACCTTCGAGCAGCTCAATCGCTACCTGCTGGTTGATCTCGTTATCCTCAACCAATAAAATGTGTCCATGAATCGTCTGAGGACTATACTCTTGTTTTGTTTCCTTTTGCCGGATATCCGGATCATTTACAATTTTTTCGTTTTGAATGGCACGCATAATCGAATCGTACAATATCGAGTATCGCGCGGGCTTCATCACAATGGCTGAAATCTTAAGCTCTTCACTTCTCTGATAAAGGCTTTCATGGGCATAACTGTTGGACATCATGATGATGCGGATATCGGAAAACTGCGGATCTTGCCGGATAATGGAAGCCGCCTCGAGGCCATCCATCTCCGGCATTTTCCAATCCATAAGCAAAACCTTAATCTGCTTATTGTTATAATTATTTTTTAAGAAATGAATGGCCTGTATGGCTGAATCTACTGCGGTAACATTAAATGAAAACGATTCAAGAGCCTCTTTGATTATTTTCAGCGAGGATGTATTGTCATCCACTAATAATACATTCAGGTCGCGCGGGTCTATTGTAGGAAGGGGAATTTTGCGTTGGTCTTTTTGTTTTTTAGCGCAGATCGTGAAAACAAACTTACTGCCTTTACCAGACTCACTTTTAACAGACACATCCCCGCCCATAAGCTCGACCAAACGTTTCATGATGGATAACCCCAAACCTGTTCCCCCGTATTTTCGTGATATGGATTCATCGGCCTGCGTGAAAGGCTGGAATAATTTACTGATCTGCTTTTGATCCATGCCGATGCCGGTATCCTTTACGCTAAATTGTAACTTCACACAATCACCTTCCCCTTCAAGAAGACTTACTTTTACAACTACTTCACCACGGTCTGTGAATTTTACCGCGTTGCTGCAAAGGTTGCTGAGCACTTGCTCGAGTCGAACAGCATCGCCGATCAGGCAGGTTGGCACATTACTATCTATGCCAAATGCAATTTCAAGTCCTTTGGCCTGACCTTTGTAAGTAATGACATCTGCCAGTTTCTGAAATACTTCTTCCAGATCAAAGTTGACTTCCTCAATCACTATCTTCCCTGACTCAATCTTGGAGAAATCCAGAATATCATTAATGATGCCCAGCAGGGATTCGCTGGATGATTGTATTTTTTTTAAGTAATCGGTTTGTTTGGGTGACAGGTCTGTTTTTAAGGCAAGATGACTAAGGCCGATCACTGCATTCAGCGGCGTCCGGATTTCATGCGACATATTTGCCAGGAACTGGCTTTTGGTTCTGTTGGCTGTCTCGGCATTGTGTACGTTAATTTTAAGATTTTCGTTGAGCTGCAGAATCTGCTCTTCGGCAATTTTTTGCTGGGTGATGTCCCTTTCTGTAATGGCAACAGACTTCTTCCCGTTTTCAGGATCAATAATAACAGAAGCTGAAAAAAATACATCCACTAACTTGCCGTGCTTTGTGATGCGCTCTGTTTCCATGAATTGCAAGCCCTGTCCTTTTATTATTTTTTCAACAATCTGATAGGTTTCTTCATGAAGATATTCTG
>JBDSIM010000018.1:0-9223 GCA_039917935.1 Cyclobacteriaceae bacterium
CAAGGACGTTGGAAAAAAAATCGACCAGTATGCCACAGCGCTGACCTGTAAAAAAATGTATGATAATCTGCTCCCGGAGTTTGTCTCAGAATATACGCGGGATAAGAAAATAAGTATCGAAGACTCAGCGGTGTTAGCATTGTGTGAATTTGTTGGCAATGATTTACACCGGTTGGCCAACGAGATTGATAAACTCACCATCCGCCCTGATGTGAAAAGTATATCCCTGGATCAGGTGATGAGCCAGGTAGGGGTGAGTAAAGAGTATAATATCTTTGAATTGCAAAAAGCCATAATCCGGAAAGATACCCTGCTGGTGAATAAGATTGTTAACTACTTTGAGGCTAATACCAGGAAAAATCCAATGATCCCCGTGGTGGCGTTTTTGTATTCTTTTTTTAGCAAACTGCTTGCGGCTTCTCAGGCCACTGATAAGAGTGATAAAGGACTCATAAGCACATTAAAGATCAACCCTTATGCGGCGAAAGATTACAGTTATGCGTTGCGACAGTATTCCACCGAAAAAATTGTTCACACGATAACCTTCCTTAAAGAGGCTGATTTGAAACTAAAGGGGGTGAACTCTGGATCGGACACAGAAGGCCAAATCTTCAGGGAGTTGATGTTTCGCATAATTTACTAGACCATAGTGTATTCAGAAACCCAATTGGGGCCAAAAATTGGGGCGAAAAACATTGTTAAAGCCGATTTTATTCTGTATCTTATTTAGTATAAGCCAAGTCAACGGCTCTTAAAGCTCTTTTGTTTTAGACTACCTTAGTCAAAATTTCTAAATTCTACGCCGCCTTATATCCCTGTATCTGCGTCCCTGTACCTCACATCAGCTGATCATCGGAAAGAATAGTTGATGTCAACCAAATTTTATAGCTTTGAGTCCATGCAATTGTGGCATCGGGTTTCCCTAAATCTTTATAGTTTTGGTCCTTGTTTTGCAATAAATCTATTGCAACGCTGTTTTAATCAAAAAACTTTTTTCATTGTGAGGCTTATCATCATTTTTGGTCTTTTATTTTTGACCAGTAACCGGTTATTCGGTCAGCATCAGCTATCCCAGGCGAAGGCCGAACGGCTATATCAAAAAGGCACCGAGCTGATGGTACACGAAAACTTTGGCGCTGCGCGTAAGATTTTCAGCGAATTTCTGAACTATGCTCCCGCAAATGATCCTCGCAGGGGCCAGGCAGAGTATTATGTTGCCTTGAGCGCGCTTAGCCTTAATCATACCGATGGCGAAAAATTGGTTGATAATTTTATTTCACATTTCCCATCCAGTCCGAAAGCGGCCACTGCCTACTATGATCTTGCTAACTTTTTCTATCAGGATAAGAAATACAGCAAAGCATCCGAATATTTTAAGAAAGTTGATTTTCCATCATTAACCCAAAACCAGCAAAGCGAAGCGCATTTTAACTGGGGCTATGCCTATTTCAATCTCAAGCAATTAGATCAGGCGCTGGGCCAATTCAATTTTGTCAAAAATCAGAACAACTCGTTCTCCCCTGCGGCCAATTATTATGCGGGATTCATAGAGTACTCTCAAGGACAATATTCCGAAGCACTTTCTGATTTAAAAAAGGCAGAATCCAATCCTTCCTATTCAGCCGTTGTTCCTTACCTCATTGCCAATGTTTATTACAAGCAAAAACGATACGATGATCTTATCAGTTATGCCGGCGTGCTGAAAGATAAACAAGGGCTTCAAAATTCGGGTGAAATTTCCATGCTGGTCGCGGAGGCTTATTATTTTAAAGGTGATTTCGCCAAGGCTGCGGAGGCATACGAGAAATTTCTGGAGAACAATCCCGGAAAAGCAGAGAGCAGTTTATTATTCCGGGCAGGGTACGCCAACTACTCACTCAATCAAACTGATAAAGCCATTGACTATCTGAGTAAATCAGCCGCCAGCAAAGATTCGGTTAGTCATTATGCATCTTATTATCTGGGAATTATGTATCTAAAAAAAGGCGAGAAACCTTTGGCCTTAAATGCTTTTGATTATTCCCGAAAAATTTCAAATGACCAAAAATTGGCAGAAGAAGGAACCTTTCAATTTGCGAAAGTTTCTTACGATGCCGGGAAGCCAGAACAGGCCATCAACGAATTCGAAAAATTCCTTGGCCAGTTTCGCAGTAGTTCACATACCAATGAAGTGAAAGAACTCCTGGCTCAGGCTTATGTTAACGGAAATAATTTCAACAAGGCCATTGAGTACATCGAGGCCTTACCAACCAAAAGCCCACAAATCGAGAAAGCTTATCAGAAGGCAACCTATTTGCGCGGCGCTGAGCTGTTCAATAAAAATGCTTACGCCGAGGCTGTTTTATCCTTTGAAAAATCCCTTCAATACCCCCGGGAAGCCAATTACGTCGCATTAGCCAGTTACTGGGCTGCTGAATCCTATTCTATCGGGAGGAGACCGGAAGATGCCATCCCACACTATCTGAAAGTGGTTGACGCCGGAAATCAGGTTGATCCTGAGCTCTCCCGCAAAACCAGATACGGACTTGGCTACGCCTATTATGCCACCGGAGCATACGATAAAGGGCTGTTTAACTTCAAAGAGTTTACCAGTAAAAGCAACCGGAATACTCCGAATTATGCCGACGGACTTATTCGATTGGCGGATTGTTATTATGTGGGTAAACAATACAATGAAGCGCTGACCACTTACTCCAGTGCCCGCAATCTTGGTTCAGCCGACAATGACTATATCTTACTTCAAACAGGCGTAATCAATGGTATTCTAAGAAATTATAGTGAATCCCGGAATCAATTTTCTGCGCTAATCCAAAACTATCCAAAATCCCAATATCGGGATGAAGCATTATTTCAGCGAGCTCAGTTCGATATTGAACAAGGCAATTATCAGGCGTCTATCGAAGGCCTTTCACAACTGATCCGCGAGAGTTCAAATTCAAAATTCTTACCCTACGCTTACATCAGGCGAGCCTCCTCTTATTATAACCTTAAGCAGTACGATAAAACCATTTCGGATTACACGACAGTGATAAAACAATTTCCTAACCATCCGGTGGCCCAGGACGTGTTGTTGCCTTTACAAGACGCTTTGACCACCGCCGGGAGGCCAGGCGAATTTGAGACCCATCTTTCCCAATTTAAACGCGCGAATCCTGAAAGCAAAGGGCTGGAGACAATTGAATTCGAGACTGCAAAAAACTCATTCTTTGATCAGCAGTACCAGACAGCACTGACCAATCTCAATAACTTTATCAATTCCTATCCGCAAAGCAGCAGGCTGCAAGAAGCGAGGTACTATATGGCAGAGTCATACTTCAGGCTGAAAGATTTCTCAAAAGCCCTTCCTATATACATGGCCCTGAGTCAGGATCAAAACTTTAGTATGGGAAGCCGCGTCGTTGGCCGTGTGGCTGAAATTGAATTCAGAGGAGGAAACTATGCTTCAGCCGTCAACAACTTTCATCGGCTTGAGCGCCTGGCTACCAATAAAAGCGAACAATACAACGCGTGGTCTGGCCTCATGGAATCTTTTTTCCTACTGAATCAATATGATTCTTCCGATGTCTATGCGAGAACTATTCTGGAAAGAGGTGCTGTTAATGCGGGAGCGTTGAACAAGGCCTCCCTTTATCTCGGCAAAACTGCTTTTGCACGGGGAGATTATGACGCGGCAAAAGATGAATTTCTGAATACGCTTAATACAGCTCAGGACGAATTTGGTGCTGAAGCCAAGTTTCTCCTCGCCCAAACTTTCTATTTGCAAAAAGAATATAAACAAAGCTATGAAACGTTGCTAAGCCTGACGGAAGATTTCGGTTCCTATGAATCGTGGGTAGGAAAGGCTTATCTGCTCATGGCCGATAATTTCATAGCCATGGACCAGATATTTCAAGCCCGCGCAACCTTGCAATCGCTCATTGACAATTTTCCTTTGAAAAATGTAAAAGACGTGGCGTCCCAAAAGCTCAGGGAAATGGATGAAACCGAAGCCGAAAAGAAAAAACTGATTGAAGCGGATACCCTTGAAAATAACTGATTTCCTGAAGATGAATAAGATATTATTTAGCGCGAAAACTTTTTTTATACTGGCGATTGTGCTGGTCTTTCAGCAGAATGTTTACGCCCAGCAAGATTGGGATAAGGAGGGTAATCTTGAAGATGTTGAAATAGAGATTGTGAAAGAACGACAGATTACGCTGCCTGAAGCTACCCGAAATTTCGAAAAAATTCCTCCGCGTCCGGCTGAGTCTAATCGTCCTTCTTTTTTGTATGACTTCAAACCTTTTACTTTTCAAGCCTCGCAGATAAACCCCGCTATCCGACCTTTAAAGCTTAAGCAAGAGGCAGCCTCGGACATTTTTGGAGGATATTTGAGTGCAGGGTATGGTAATTTTTCTTCACCTTATTTAGAAGGCTTCATCAACTCACGGCGTGATAAAAACAAATTGATAGGAGCCCATGCTTTCCTACGCAGTTCCGATAAAGGGCCCGTTGACGGGAGGAACTCTGGAAGTGGGTCATCGGGAGTTTCCTTATTTGCCAAAGGTTTCAGTGAATATGTGACACTTTCAGCTGAGGCGGGATTTGAAAATCGATCCACACACTTTTACGGTTATGCCCCCGGGAGTGATGTTAGCCGGTCAGATATTAAGCAATCTTATAACCTCTTTAATCTGCAAGGTGAAGTTTCCAATGCTAAAAATTCGGCGTTTGCCTATACCGTGGGTGCCGGATTTAGTTATCTGGCAGACAAGTATGAGGCGCGGGAATCGGAAGCTGCCTTTGATTTCAATTCATCCTATAAAATAAACGATGAATCAGCGATTGCAATAGGAGCGAATTATTACCTGATCAATCGAAAGGATTCGCTGGTAGCTGCGAGTGCCCGGAGTTTGTTCAGCATCAATCCAAGATATGAATTTTTTGTCGTAGAGGATCTGAAATTAAGCGCTGGTATTGTCGCGGCTTTCGAAAACGACAGTGTCGATAACCGAGATGTACACGCTTATCCGGATGTACGGATTGCCTATCCTTTAAGCCCTTCCGTGGATGTGACGGCGTCCCTAACAGGAGGAATTGAGAAAGTTTCGTTACAGACTTTATCCAACGAAAATCTATGGATTGCACCCAACATCCCCGTCTTTCATACCAATAAATTATTTGATCTCCAGGCAGCCTTGCATACCAAGATTGGAAATAAAATCGCTGTCAACGGAGGATTTTCATTGGCGAGCTTGAAGAATTTGTACTTTTTTAAAAATACGGTAACGGACCCGTCCAAATTTACCGTTGAATACGATGATGTCACGACGCGCACAAACTTTTTTGCTTCCCTTGGTTTTGCCCAGACAGAATCTATCAAGGTCCTGGTTCGGGGTGATGTCTACTCATACAGTACCGAAATAGCGGAAGCGTGGCACAGGCCAACCTATAAGGTTACGGGAGAAACGTCCTTTAATTTGTATAGCAAGTTGTTGCTCGATTTCAATCTGATTGCGCAGGGTGGAATGAAGGCGTTTGACCCCCTTACAGACCAGACAGTAAAACTTGATCCTGCCTTTGACCTTAACGTTCGTGCTGAATATTTGATTTCCAAAAGCTTTTCAATATTCGCGCAATTTAACAACCTGACATCTGCTCAGTATCCGGTTTTTCTGAATTATCCCGTGCGTGGTTTTCAGGGTCTCGGTGGTTTAACCTGGAGTTTTTGAAAGAACCTAATGTTTGTAAGGCTCAGAATTTAGTTTATTTTTGTATGTTAACACAAGTGAACCTAACATCAACATGGCAAGGAGAAAAAAAGAACCTGAAGATCAGCCAGATAAAAAAACTGATCAGAACGCCGGTAGTGATGATACTTTTGGTCTCCCTGAAATTGAATATGAACCTTTAAACAGGGAAGCAACTCCTGCCCCGGATGTCAATCAGTCACAACGCGAGGCAGATGCTAACCCTCCCACTTATACCGAAGAACAAACCGTAACCCATACTACCATGGAGAGAGATGACGTTCGTAATGAAAACACTTCTACTTATTATAGCGATGATGACGAGGGCAATTCGCCCTGGCCGAAAATTCTGGGCATAGCCGTCGTTCTACTGATTATTGGAGGAGCCGTCTGGTATTTTGGTTTCCAAAGACCAAAACAAGTAGCCGCGGCTAAAGTAAAAACCGAGCAAGATGAGCGCACCAGGGCAGATGCTGCCCGTGCTGAAGAAGACAGGATTGCCGCGGATCGTGCCCGGCAGGAAGATGAGCAGCGAAAAGCTGACTCATTAGCTACCGCTGCACCCGCCGCCGGAACCATTGAAACACTAAATGACAGAACCGGACGTTATTACGTAGTCATTGCCAGCTCCATTGATGGCGATTTAATTATGGACTACGCTAAAAAATTAAACTCAAAGGGAATAAACGCAAAAATTATCCCTCCTTATGGTAAGATTAAGTTTCACCGGTTGACCATCGCAGAAGGAGAAACCTATGTCATTACACAGCAAACCGCTGATGGCTTAAAAAGTGAATACACAGAGGGAACATGGGTGATGAAGTATTGATTTTTTTGTATAAGTTTTTTGTTGGATATATTTTTTAAACTTTTTAGATGACCTTGTTGCAAATAGTTACTGATACCACTGCTATAGAATCTGCAGAACAATCCATCTCAATTTTAGACCTGGCCATGAAGGGGGGAGTGATCATGATCCCCCTCGCTTTGTTGTGGGTTATTGCGCTCTACGTCTTTATCGAGAGGTTGATCACCGTTAATAAAGCGGGCAAAGTGCCGAACTCTTTTATGAATAACGTAAAGGATATTGTCACCCGGGGTGATGTGAATGGCGCAAAATTTCTTTGCAGTCAGAATGATACACCCATTGCGCGCATTATCGAAAAAGGGATCTTGAGAATTGGCAAGCCCATTGAGAATATTGAAAAATCCATGGAGAACACAGGCAGGCTGGAGCTATATAAATTGGAGAAAAATATGGTGATCCTTACCATCATTGCGGGGGTTGCTCCCATGTTTGGATTTCTAGGAACTATTGCTGGGATGATACAAACGTTCTTTAATATTTCCATTACTTCTGATATTACACTGGGAACGATTGCTGGTGGTATCTATGTTAAGATGATTACGTCGGCAACAGGTCTGATGATCGGCATTATGGCTTACATTGGCTATAGTTATCTGAATGCGCTAATTGATAAAGTGGTGAACCAGATGGAGGCAGCAAGCGCAGAGTTCATTGATGTGCTGCATACTCCTGTCAAGTAAAGCAACATGGATATTCGAAGTAAACGGCATAAGAAACAAGCGGAAATGCACAACTCCGCCTTGAACGATATTCTGTTTATACTATTGCTTTTTTTTCTCATCGTTTCAACTCTGGCAAATCCGAACGTTATTAAGCTGACCGTTCCAAAAGCGACGAGCAACACCAAAGCCAAGCAAACGGTGGTGGTGAGTATTGATCAAAACAGAAATTATTTTGTGGGTACACGCAAGATTCCCTTTGAACGGCTAAAAGAAAGCCTCGTTCCTGCCCTTTCAAATGAAAATCTTGAACCAACCATTGTCATTAACGCGGAAAAATCCGTTCCTGTAGAAGACATTGTGAATGTAATGGAGATTGCGAACACACTTGGCGCCAAAGTTGTTTTAGCTACTAAAAGGCCAAATTAACCATGACCAGGCAAGAGGAAAAAGAGAAAAATATCAAAGCAGGTCTTACCTCCGTGGGCATTAATGCCCTTATTCTGCTTATTATGATCTTTGCGGCGGCCTGGCAAACCCCGGGGTCAGGTCCTGGTGATTATCCGGGCATTGAGGTAAATCTTGGTTATGATGACTACGGAAGCGGAGACATAGAGCCTGCCACTCCGATTGGGAGGGACGAAGCAACGGATGATGAAAACCCGCCCGTGAAACCTGCTGAGGAGGAAGTCAAACCCAAAGAAGTTCCGCTGCCTGCCCCTGTTCAGGAGGAGGTGAAAACCACCACTATTATTGAGCCTGCAACCCTCACAGATCCCACCAGTGATGTCGAAATAAAGGAAGAAGAAAAAGTAAAACCCGTTGAAAAACCGGTCGAAAAAAAACCGGTGGTGGTACCAGATAAACCAGTCGAAAAGAAACCTGAGGAAAAGCCAAAGGTCGATAGCCGAGCCGTTTACAAGGGAAAGTCCAGTGCGAACACCGCTGCTGAAGGTGCTGGTGACGGCAAAAAAGGAACTCCTGGAAATCAAGGGGACGACATTGGTAAGGAAGGGAATAAAGGCGTTCCCGGTGGTACTGAAGGCGCCGCAATATACAAAGGTACTCCCGGCGGAGGATCAGGCTCAGGGCTTCAAATAGAGGGCTGGGAGTGGGATAATATTCCCAAGCCGACGATCTTAGATAACGAGACAGGCCGCATCGTTTTTCTCATTGAAGTGGATAGCAATGGCGAATTGGTTAGCTATAGAAAAGAGTCTGGCACAGTCAGTGCCGCCGCTGAACGGGCTTGCAGGGAGGCGATACAAAAACTGACTTTTACAAAAAAGGCAGGTGCCAAAGTGCTAGACATCACTAACGGTAGAATAACTTTTGTTATACGCGCGCGATAGTGAAATTTCCGAATGGGAAATCAATACATCGAATTCATCCAGGATGTGCTTATCTCTGTTCATGAAAACCTTCATGAGCTCGAACAGCGAAAAAATTTTGCTGATCCCGACGAGCTTGACCATATAGATGCTAAGATCATGGCCTACCGGGAAATGATCGAGATTATCAGCGTGAGTGCTGAAACCTTTGACCTTCCTAAAAAGGAAATTGGTTTATGACTTATCCTCCCTTTGAACATATACCGATTTATAGCTAATTGCTTACCGATTTCAATTCCATAAATGATCTCGTCTTATCAGGATGCCTTGAAATACCTGTACGATAATCTGCCCATGTTCCAGCGGGTAGGGTCCATCGCTTACAAAAGAGATCTTGGCAATACGATAAAGCTGTGCACGATACTCGGCGATCCTCAAAACAAGTTTAAGTCTATTCATGTCGGAGGCACCAATGGAAAAGGCAGCACTTCACATATGCTCGCTTCTGTGCTTCAAACTTCCGGATATAAAACCGGTCTTTATACGTCACCTCATCTGAAAGAATTTACGGAACGGATTAAAATTAACGGGGCCGATGTTTCTCCGGAATTTGTCGTTGAATTCGTAAATAAAATT
>JBDSIM010000019.1:0-17407 GCA_039917935.1 Cyclobacteriaceae bacterium
CATCCAGTTCCTTTTATGATGGGTTAGCAGGCAACTCGGAATCTACCGTTAACGTTGCCTGAACCTCCCGATCGCATTGGGAACAATTTACCGTTCAGTCCTTCATTGATTTGTGCCTGCGCACCGAAGTGCTCTGGCACACAGGTGTGAGACCTCCATCTTTATCCTTCCGGTGATGGCTCGTTACTGTCAACTACTATGACCTCTCACTTCTCCCGATGTTCCCGACACCAGGAGACCTCCCCAGAGCCTGTCCGGCTTTCGACGGATTAGGCGTTTATCCTTCGATCTATCGCTGCTGCACGTGCCTGCACGTAGCCGTTTCGGCAAAGGCAGGTCTACAGAATCGGACTAATGCACCTGAAGGGCTTGACCATGATGTGCTGGCTTACAACCCGTGTCCGAAACTGCCTCATATGCAGTTTCTGTTCGTCAGTCAGTACAGTTCCGATAGCTATCGGAATTGCAGCCCTGCTTTCTTTGGCATAGCCATCCCTTTGGGACAGTCCGCGAATCGCTCCGCACAACCTTGCAGCCCTCCTTCGCTGAAGCCTCAGCGGGCGAGGCTTGCTCGTACGCACCTCAGCTGTGCACACAGGGGACTTGCACCCTTTGGATAACCTACTTAAATTCCCGTCTGGAACTCAAGTGCAACATACTGGGCGCACCACAAAAGGTTTGTGCTATTGCGGGGTGTAGTGTTTAATTGTAGTTTAGTTTTCAAATTTAGTTTTGGTTTGTGGGACAGTTCGCAGTAGGTCGGCCTTAGCATTCCGCGTTGCTTCATTGCTAAGGCCTCCTAATCCCGCAACAGCACAAACCCAAACGTTGGTGGCAAGCGGCAGAATCAGTTTCCAGAGATTCATGAGACTAAAAATATAGATACATTTAAAATCATTTTAAAATAATAATTTATGAAACATAAATATCTATTTGCAATTATCCTGACTGTTCTTGCTTATGATGTGGTAATTGCCCAGGACGAAAAAACTAAAAAGGAATTGGAACAATTATCGTGGGACTGGATGAATGCATGGAAGGCCAAGGACACTGTTCTTCTTGAAAAAATACTTGCTCCTGAATACCGACTTTTAGCAGTAATCAATGGCGAATTGGTAACGATAAATCGTAAGAAATGGTTAGAGACAGTCCCGTTTTATATCCCAAAACATTTCCGCTATTATAATTTTGACATCAGGACTTATCAAAATACCGCAGTTGTTCAATCAATGTTTGATCAAGAAGCAACTCTAAATGGACAAGACCGCAGTGGAACGTTCCAGATTACCGACATCTGGGTAAAAAATAAAGATCGATGGCAAGTTGTTCACCGACAAACTAACTTTAAACCGAAAACTCAATAAATCATTTAGAAACAATGAAGATGATAAAATTTATTTCACTTCTGGTGACGCTTACTTTTCCAAATTGGACTTTTTCACAAGAAATACAATCAAAAGAGCAAAAGGAAGTTTACAATACAATTGTTCTTATTGGGAAAGCATGGTCAGTGAATGCTTTAGATACTTTAGAAAAATATATTGACAAAGAATATATACATACTGATATAAGGGGACAAGTTTTAAACAGGGAAGCTTGGTTTAACTATATAAAAGACAGAAAAGAAAAAAATCTTAAAAATCCCGAAATTGAATTCGAAGATATCAACATTAATATTTATAATGATTTTGCGTTCGTTACGGGGACAAATATTTTTACAGGAGCAGCTTATACCGACAAGGACTCGAATGAGAAACGTAAACTACGATTCACTCAAGTATTGAAGCAAGAAAATAAGATATGGAAGCGCTTACTATTTCAAGCGACATACATAACTTGGACAAAAGAATAATGGCAGAAGCCGCCAGCCACCAATCGAGTGAGGGCCTCACCGGATTTTTCACCGGTGAGGTGCGCCTCTCACATTTATCTGCCGAAGCTTTTGCGTAGGCATGACCCTACGATTCCTCAGGGCAGGCCACTTCGATTCCTCAGGGCAGGCCACTTCGATTCCTCAGGGCAGGCAAGCGGGTCTCGTACTACGCGGTTCAGTAAATACAATGCAACCGCTCTTTACACCAATGGCATCCAGTTCCTTTTATGATGGGCTAGCAGGCCACTCGGAATCTACCGTTTACATTGCCTGAACCTCCCGATCGCATTGGGAACAATTTACTGTTCAGTCCTTCATTGATTTGTGCCTGCGCACCGAAGTGCCCTGGCACACAGGTGTGAGACCTCCATCTTTATCCTTCCGGTAATGGCTCGTTACTGTCAACTACTATGACCTGCTGACTTCTCTTGATGTTCCAGACACCTTCACCGCATGTCTCGCGACAAACCAGCTTGCAGCTTACTAATGTGCATCGATGCAGTGCACACAAGGGACTTGCACCCTCTGGATAATCTATTTATATCCCCTTCCGGAATAGTAAACATGCCATACTGGGCGCACCACAATGTGCTTGTGGCAGGCGGGGGTGCGGTGGCCTCAATAAGTTTTACTATTTTTATTGCGGTCTGTCACGGGGACACGTTACATTTTCAAAATCCCCGCCCGAACACAAGCACCAACGTTGGCGGTAATTTAACGAAACCCACAAACAAACAATTAAAATGGAACAAATTTGGAGAGACCGATGGAACGACAGATATAGCAAAGAAGAATTTGCTTATGGCGAACAACCTAACAACTATCTGAAAAAACAATTGGACAAATTAAATGTTGGGACAATTCTCTTCCCAGCAGAAGGAGAAGGAAGAAACGCAGTTTATGCAGCCAAACTTGGTTGGACTGTTTCTGCGTTTGACATAAGTATTGAAGGACAAAAGAAAGCATTTCAACTTGCTGAAGCTAATAATGTAAAAATTGACTATCAAGTTGGCGAATTGCAGACATTGAATTACGAAACTGACCAATTTGATGCAATTGGACTTATTTATGCTCATTTTCCAGCAGACATTAAATCATTATACCACAAGACATTTGATAAATATTTACGAAAAGGTGGAGTAATTATTTTTGAATCTTTCAGCAAAAATCATCTTGAATATGTTACAAAAAACGAAAAAGTTGGCGGACCGAAAGATATTGCATCTTTGTTCTCAATAGATGAAATAAAATCAGACTTTCCCAATTACGAATTTGAAGAATTGGTAGAAATGGAAATTGAACTTAACGAAGGACTATTTCATAATGGACAAGGTTCAGTAATAAGATTTGTAGGACGAAAAAAATAAACCAGCGCCAATCTTTAGGAGCAATTCAAAATGCTCTTGAATCAAATCACAAATCGACTTTAAACCATTTAAACAACCAAGACAGCAAAGCCAAAAGGAATACCGGGTTATTAGAGAGCAAAATAAAATTGGTAGCAGAACAAAACGACTTGCTGAAAAAGGAAATCAAGACAAACAGAATAATTCAGATAGTCGGAATAACAATCATTTTAATCATTCTCATTTATGTTGCAGTCAAGTAATAATGCCAACGCATTTGCAAGCACACAACGACTGACTGTAATGGACAGACACAGCACGACCGAAAAAAAACAACGAACCGCTAACAGCACCTTGCCTGCTATGTTGGATAAACTCTAACTTTATCTTAATCTTTTAATATGAAAAAGCGCATAATACTTGAATTACCTTTTCTATTACTTCTACTTGCGGCATGCAAGCAACCATTACCAAAAACAGAATGGACGATGACTCCGGACAAAGCCACGTGGTCTGACACAGATTATGTGCACCCGCCCCAATCACCCTTTGATACCAGTGATTATGTAATAGAGTTACAAAACATGAAAAGCTTTTATAACAAGCCGGGTGAATTCGGCTATTTATTAGATGGAAAGGATTATGGATTTGAGTCTTTATCTTTTATCTTAACAAATACACAACCGCATGGCGGCCCTCCCCTTCATGTTCATGAAACGGAAGAGGCACATATTTTAATAGAAGGAGAAGTCCTATATTACGTAGGTGGTAAAGAATTTAGCGCAAAAGGTCCTTATGTTGCCCGTGTGCCCGCAGGTGTTCCGCACACATTTATAAATAATAGCAATAAGCCATTTCATTTGGTTTGTGCATTTCCGGGAAAGTACAATACTTATAAAAAACTTGGCCCTAATCCCTTGCTAAAAGACTCTGCTGGCCAACATAATCATTAGCTAGGAAACACAGCAGGCAACACAAGTATTGCTTCAAGTCGGGCTGGACGTTGGAGCAATCGGCAGCAAATCACTATCAGCAGCAGTTTCGGCTGACGAACCAAAGCCCGGCAAAACTTCATATCTTCATCAACAAAACAAAACCAAGCTACAAACCGTTGTGCGTCATACAGGAGACGCTTTATATTTTTAAAATTTGCTTATGGAAATAAATCAATTACCTCTAAATTATAGTCTGACATATTACTCTCACTTAAACCAAGTTTTATGAAACATAATTCATTTTTAAACTTTTTTCTGGCTGCAGGTTCATTTGTGGCAATCCCATTTTCTGCTCTGGCAAAATTCAGAAAAGAAAATAGGGTTGCCAAAGGCTTCAAGGTTGAGGCAGGTAAAGACAGGTTTAATGAAAGCATTTCTGTTAATGAAGGAGATACCTTTTATTGCAAAGTTTCTACAAAGGATACTGATGGAGATTTGTACATTTTCGAATCGACCAGAGGAAAAAGGGCGGACCTCCCCTCCATTATCACTACGAACAGGATGAGTGGTGGTACATCCTGGAAGGAGAATTCTTATTTAAGGTAGGCGAGCAAACTTTTACAGCCAAGGCGGGTGACAGTGTATTCGGGCCACGCATGGTACCACATGCGTTTGCAAAGACCAGTGAAGGAACTGCAAAAATGGTAATGGCTTTTCAACCGGCAGGTAAAATGGAAGCACATTTTACATCTGTAAGCGAGGGTGTGCTTATGCAAAATTATCCAAAGAAGAAAAAGATAAATTCCGACAAGCAAATGGATTCAAAGTTGTTGGCCCAGCACTTACTTATGACAAATCTAAACAGCAATAAATAATTGTACGAACGCACAACAAAAGGTTTTCTACTATGCTGGCTGAAGAATATGTCCTCATCGACATATCGCTATCAACTTCGGTTCGGGCTGAACGAATAAATCTCAGCAAAAGAATATAACTTCAACTTCAGTTTTTCAATCGGCTTCTGTTCCGGCTGACGAATCGCGGAATATCAGCACAGCAGAAAGCCTTGGACGTTGTACGTCATTCCCCCTATTCCCGAGACGAAAATTAATTTCGAAAGCTAACGGACGCATTGTACTTTAGGTGTGCTCTATGCAAGGCCGTTGAAGCATTGGCGTGTAATAACCCGAGGGTCATTCTGGTTGAAATGTAAAAGCCTTCCTGTTAGCGCAAGAAGGCTTTGTGTTTAATTTAATTGGTGGCTCTGATTTTATCTGAGACCCCGCTCAGAATAATTACTATACGAAGATACATTTCCTTAGAGCATTTTTTTAAATCTCAAAATTTATTTTATGACAAAAAAAGAAAATTGCTCTTGATGTAGTAAATCCGCATGCTGCTGGTATTGATGTTGGCAGTCGTTCTCATTTAGTAGCCATCGGGCAAGCCGATGAAGATGTCAAAGAATATGGTGTGTATAATGAAGACCTCATATCACTCACCCAATGGCTAGTTGATAATGGAATAGAAACAATTGCTATGGAAAAGTACAGGCACATACTGGCAAAGTTTGTTTGCTACACTTCAAGCCGCAGGTTTAAAAGTAATTCTCTGTAATGGAAAATTCACTAAGAACATAAAAGGAAAGAAGACCGCTGTTCAGGATTGCCAATGGATTCAAAAACTTCATACACTTGGATTGTTAAATGGAAGCTTCTTACCTGACTTACGAGGTTCCCACAATTCCTGGGTCCTCTAACGCCTTTTGGTATACCCAAGGCTGGGTATTGAGTTACGGTAACCTATTTAAAACCTTTCTCTTTAAGAGTTTTGTATCGATATTTCAGGTGTCAGACTCTGGTAGTCTCAAAATCATCTCAAGACGAAAAAATTCTCTAGCCTTTCTCTTGTATTCTAATTTTCAATTGCCAACTTTATCCAGTAATGTCCATCAAATGGCTTTTGAACAGATTCTCCTCATAGAAGATGATCACGAAATTTTCATTTCGGCAGCAAAGGGAGTGTCAGCATCAGTGAGTTGTACGACATTGTTTGATGCCAAAGAAGCCTTAAAAAAATTAGCCAAAAAAGAGATTATTCCTGACGTCATATTTCTCGATCTTAATATGCCAGTAATGAGTGGGCAACAATTTCTGATGGAAATCAAGCGAAATACGGAACTAAAAAACATTCCCGTCATAATTTTTTCAACCACTTCCCATTCGGGTACTATTCAGGTAACAAAAGAATTGGGTGCCCACGACTTTATTATTAAGCCCGGCCGGTTTGACGAGTGGGTGAGTCTGCTCAAACCTCTGTTAAAATAAAAACCCAATCCAACGATCCCGGCCATTGAAAGCAGCATCTACGCATCCCTATCATTTCCTGAGAAACGGGGGCGAAATGGGAGAATTAACAAGAAATTTTAACTGGGCAGAAACGGCACTGGGATCTCCGGAGCTTTGGCCGGAAAGTCTGCGTTTAACCGTGTCGATGATCCTTTCTTCAAAGTTTCCCATGTTTTTATGGTGGGGTGAAGAACTGATCCAGTTTTACAATGACGCCTACCGGCCAAGTCTTGGAAATAATGGAAAACATCCTTTGGCATTAGGGCAAAAAGGAAAAGACTGCTGGCCAGAAATATGGGATATCATTTATCCTTTAATTCAGCGGGTTCGCGATAAGCACGATGCTACCTGGAGCGAAGATCAATTGATACCGATCTATCGGAATGGCAAAATTGAGGATGTGTACTGGACCTTTGGGTACAGTCCGATTTTTGGGGAATCCAGAAATGTCGAAGGGATCCTGGTTGTTTGTATCGAGACAACAGAGAAAGTTGAAACCAGAAAGGCCATTGAGGAAAGCGAGCAACGTTTCAGGACGATGGCTGACAATATTCCAAACCTCGCCTGGATGGCCAATGCCGATGGCTGGATTTTCTGGTATAACAAAAAATGGTATGAATATACCGGAACCACTTCCCAAGAGATGGAAGGCTGGGGCTGGCAGTCTGTTCATGATCCAAAAGAACTACCACAGGTACTAACCCAGTGGCAAAGCTCCATTGCCAGCGGCCAGCCGTTTGACATGATATTCCCCCTTAGAGGATCAGATGGCAAATTCAGGAAATTTCTCACCCGCGTTTTACCTGTATACAACAATGAGGGAAAAATTTATCAGTGGTTTGGTACCAATACCGACGTCATGGAACGTATGGAGGCCGAGCAATCGCTGAAGGAAAGCGAAGAGCGTTTCAGAACCATGGCTGAGGGTTCCGGAATTTTGATTGCCACCAGCGATGAAACCAGCCATTTAACTTATGTTAATAAGGCATGGGTGAATCTTACCGGAAGATCAATGGAAGAATTACTGAATTTCGGTTGGCTAGACTTGCTGCATCCACAAGACAAGGATGGATTTCTCGAAATTTATCTCAAGGCTTTCGAGAAAAGAGAGTCATGGACTGGCGAGTTTCGAATCCTGAATAAAAAAGGAGCGTATCGGTGGCTGCTGGCAAAGGCACCTGTTCGCTTACGACCTGATGGAACTTTTGCTGGTTATATCAGTTCAAGTGTGGATATCACAGAGCATAAAAATGCTGAGAAAAAACTTCAGGAAAGCGAACAGAGGGTGCGGAGCGTGGTTGAAAGCGCGCCATTCCCAATCGGGGTTTATGTAGGCAGAGATATGCGAATAGAACTTGCCAATCAAGCTATCATGGATGTGATTGGAAAGGGTCATGATATCATTGGGAAGTCTTATATGGAAATATTGCCTGAATTGAAAAACCAGGGAATATTCCAAAATCTAGAAAAGGTATTTTTAACCGGGATTCCGTTCCACGCGAAGAACCAGCGTGTGGAAATTGTTGAAAACAATAAGATTAAGTCTTACTATTTTAATTACAGCTTTACACCTTTAGTGGATTCATCTGGAATGGTTTATGGCGTTATGAATACTGCTGCGGATGTCACAGAACTCAACCTGGCAAAGCTGAAAATTCAGGAAAATGAAGAAAATCTTCGCAATACTATTTTGCAAGCCCCCGTTGCGATGTGCATCTACAGAGGTCCCGATCATGTGGTAGAACTTGCCAATGACCGGATGTTTGAGTTCTGGGGAAAAAACGCTGAGGCGGTTCTCCATAAACCCATTTTCGTCGGACTTCCGGAAGCGAAAGACCAGGGCTTCGAAGCCATTCTTAATGGCGTATATAAAACGGGCAAAGCTTATTCGGCGCAAGGCGTTCCTGTTAGTTTACCACGCAACGGAAATATCAAAACGGTATACGTCAATTTTGTATATGAACCATTCCGCGAACCGGACGGATCTGTCTCAGGTATTCTGGCAGTAGCGATAGATGTAACCGCACAAGTTATTGCTCATCAAAAAATAGAAGAAGTTGTTTCGGAAAGAACCAGCGAATTGGCAAACGCTAACAATAGTTTGCAAAAGTCGAACGCAGAACTGGCACAATTCGCTTATATCGCTTCCCACGATTTACAGGAACCGCTCAGGAAAATAAGGACTTTCTCACAAATGCTCGAGAATAGCATGGCAGATAAACTGGATGACCATTCCAGAAATTTACTGGATAAGATAGATAACTCAGCATCGAGGATGCATACACTTATCAAAGATGTTTTAAAGTACTCTGAACTGGTGAAGGAAAATGAACTTTTCGTGGAAGTTAATTTAAACGAAGTCATAAAAAGCATTCAATCTGATTTTGACTTATTGATTGAACAAAAGGGTGCCACGATCAAATATGAAAATTTGCCAACCTTGCAAGCCATACCGCTTCAAATGTCCCAGTTATTCGGAAACATCATTGGAAATTCTTTGAAGTTTTCCAGAAACGGTATAAAACCTGTCATCAATATTACTGCTTCAAGAGCCAGTAAAGAAGAACTGAAAAATTTAACACTTGATCCGGATTTAGACTACCGTAAAATCCAATTCGATGATAATGGTATTGGTTTTCAAAAAGAATACGCTGAACAGATTTTCAATATTTTTCAGAGACTTCACCGCAAATCAGAATATGAAGGGACTGGGATTGGATTGGCGCTGTGTAAAAAAATTGTCATAAACCATCGGGGCCATATTAATGCTACAGGGAGCACCGAAAATGGCGCGGTGTTTAATATCATTCTTCCAGTTAAGCAGGTGAAAAGGTAAATTAATAAACCTGCAATATATTTTCTTTACCCTTCAGTAAAAGTGTATCACCTACGCTGGTAAGATCTACTTTCTTGTCATTCAACATTACATTCTTTGCATTTACGATCTCTAAGCTGACAGTCCAATTCGTCTGTGTTTGCCCGATACGGTATTCTTTGTGATCGCCTTTCTGTTTTATGGTGAGGCTTAATGAATTATCTCCCACTTTCACATTTTCAAGGGTTGCTTCATTCCATTCCAGAGGCATTCGCGGTGAAAGGTGAACAGTGCGTTCATATGCTCTTGGACAGATTCCGAAAAAGTGACTCACAACCGGTACAGCAACTCCGTAAATATTCCAGGCCTGCGTTACCATTCCAAAATCCGGAGAAACCTCATACATCGATCCAGGTAACGCGTAACTGAATGACATCTGGAGTTTCTTGAGGTAAGCCAATGCATCGCCAGGTGTACCATATCTGGCGGCCGCAACAGCCTGAACACCCGTGGGCAATGTCATGACCGCGCCAGTATATGAAAAGGTTTTCTTTCTGGACTTCAGCACAACACTATCCGGTTCTTCCGTCCGGTCAATGCCAGTAACAAAAACACCAAACGGGTTTTCATATTTCAGGGCCGTCTGAAGCGCTCTCTTACCCTTTTCCATATCAGCCACCCCGGTTTCAAGAGGCGTATTCACTACCCAATTATGATACACTACATGAGGGCTCTGCTCGCCGGTCTGGTGATTTCTGAATTTTTTCTGAATCTCTTTTAATTCATCCACAGCCCATGGTTTTTTTAAAGTATCTGCTCTGACGAGGGCAGCTTCAAGAATTGGTTTGGCCTCGGCAACGGTTCCCCTAAAATCTCCGAACGATTGTTCCTGCAGATTCCACCATTCCGTGTTGATTTTTGATTTTAAGGTTTCTGCGCGCTTCTCATAATCCGCTGAGCGCTGTGGATCCCCCATTGCCCGGGCTAATTCGGAGGCACCCGCGAGCGCCTGTTGTGTATACACAGCGACGTCTATCATTTCCGAATCCAATCCTGGTATCTCCATCATTCCGTTGCCATTAGGGTAACCGTTGCCATCCGGATCCATCTCTTCCAACAACCATTTTATTCCGTTATTTATGTCAGGATAAAATCTGGTGACCAACTCCCGGTCACCGGTCCATGCATAATAATTCTGAATCAGAGAAATAAACTGTGCTGTTTCATTCACGTTTCCAGGGTTATAGACCGCCCCATTGGTAGAGACTTCATGAATAATTCGCCCATTATTGTTCGCTTTCCGTGACATGTTCCGCAATAATGTAATGGAACTTTTTGCCAGCGCATGATTGCCTGTGGCTAATAAGCCTTGTACGGTGTAGGTCATATCAGCACCAAACCACCAGGGATAATCGGGTAATCCAGCGCTTACGGCCACGCCTTGTTCAGGAACATGGCGAACAAGCCATTCGGTGTTGTACTTGAGCCATTCATACATTTGCTGCAGACCTTTATCCGGGATAGTGAGTTGCGAATTTGCATTGATCTCTTTATAGCGGTCTTTCTTTTGAATTAGCTGCGATACTCCCTCCCGCTTCAAAGATTCCAAAGTCAATTTTAACAATGCTTCTGATTGGTAGGAGCCTGCAATAAAAAACGGTATGACTTTTTCCTCCCTGGGCTCCAATGTAAATGCAAAACTTAACGTGCCATTCTTGCCCAGTCCTTTTCTTTTCACCCCGCAAGCTGTCGGTTGGTCCGAATATCCGGAAGGCTTTACCTGAGACCCGAAAGCTGTATACCAGGGGTTGCTTTTATCTTTGCCGATTACCGCTGAGATATTTTCATCGAAAACAATTTCATCTTCCGAATCAATCATATTCGTCCTCTCCCCTAACCATGTTGGACGAAGGTCCGTCATTCCAGTAAATCCGAAATCGATTTCCTTTTCTTCATTTGCCTTGTTTACGATCCTGAATTCGATGATCATGCCTTCCACCCCATCAGGAACAAACTGAAACCGATCGATAGATAAACTTTCCTTTTCCCAGAAAAAATGATGGCTATTGCCTATGGGATAGTTGATAAACTTCTCAGCTTTGTCCAGGCAAAATGAATTCTGGCTCCCGTTTACAGTGATGTTAGCAGTGAAGCCGTCCATCAGTTTAATGGGATGATTCCAGATGCCTCCCATCTCCCCTTCAATATGCCAGCCAAGATCAGGAAATGTTCCATCCTGGTGGCCTACCATATAAACACGGTTGCCCGCAGTAACAAAAGCTGAGGCAAGGTATTCGGGTTGTCCTTCAATAAAAGGAAGGCCTGAAGTTTGTTGATAATAATTATTTTCAACCTGCTTTTCGGAACAGGATATGAACATGAGTACTAAGAGGGACGAAACGTGGATCAGTAACTTCATCATTAAGATAGCTTAACGGAAATTTTATTTTCCCTAGAAAAATATTTGATCAAAGCTGCTTTTCAGGAGTGATGCGGAGAATCATGTCAGGACCATTCAGAAGAACGTACAATGCTCCATCAGGACCCATTTTTAAATCCCTTACCCGACCGAAACCTTTCAGGATCATTTCCTGTGCGGTGACTTTATCGTTTTCAATCACTAACCTCCGTATTTCTTCAAACCCAAGGGCGCCTACCAGCAAATTGTTTTTCCACTTTGAAAATAAATTCCCAGTGACAAATTCGGCAGGGCAAACGGCAATAGAAGGTGTCCATTGAACAACGGGTTGCTCGATGCCCTTCTTTTGCGTTTCAGCGGAAACCGTATCCCCACTGTAATCAATTCCATAGGTAACCAGAGGCCAGCCATAGTTCGCACCTTTCTTTAAAATATTAAGTTCATCCCCACCCATGGGTCCGTGCTCTGTTGCCCATAGGTCGCCTGTAACAGGATGCTGGGCAATGCCCTGGACATTGCGGTTTCCCACGGTAAAGATGGCCGCAATGGCTCCTTTTTTCTTTACGAAGGGGTTGTCTTTGGGTATTGATCCATCCGGATGAATGCGGAACGTTTTACCTGTGGGCTTGCCCGGATCCTGCGAGTCCATTGCCCGCGCCATATCACCGATGGTAAAATAGAGATATCCTTTTTTATCAAACAAAAGCCGGCATCCCCAGCGGTTACCCCCGGGTATCTTTAAAGAATCCGGAGCTTCATATAATGTTTGCTCGCTGGTCCATTGATGATCCTTAATTTTGCCCCGGACAACCTTTGTCATGCCCGATACATTTTTATCGGAAGGGTTTCCAACGGTGTGGCTAAACGCAAAATAAACCCAACCATTTTTTGAATAGGCCGGGTCCAGAGCAATATCCATATATCCTCCTGTTGTCGTTTGAGAATACGTTTTAGGGAGACCTTGAATAGGCTCAGAATCCAGTTTACCATCCACCATCCAACGGATACCACCACTTCTTTCAGTGATCAACGCCCTGTGTCCGTCAACGAATTCAATACCCCAGGGAGTATTCAGGCCGCTGGTTACTAACTTGTCAACTTTCAGATCGTAATCTTTGGTAGTTAATCTCTCAGGGATTGGTCTTACGGCGCCCGGCGGAAATTCCTGCGAAGCAATGATATAATCAGCGACCGCATTGATTTCGGAATCTTTCAACACAGTTCCCCAGGCAACCATTTCAGTTCCTGGAATTCCGAACCGGATATTCCGCATGATAGCCCCCTTGCCCCTTCCAAATTGCCAGTCAGCCTTGATGAGTTTACTGGCAGTATTGCCCTGCAAATTGCTGCCGTGACATCCCGCACAATAAGTTTTGTAGATAGTTTCGCCTTGCTGGGCAAATAGGATCATGAAAGGGGAAAGGAAAAAAATCGAAAGTGCGAAAACTTTTTTCATTGTGAAGGTTTTTATTTTTGGAATGCGTGTCAGATGGCAAGGTTAATAATTTGGTTCAAGCATTGAAAATTACGCTCAGGAATTGTCAATTCCAACATAGTATGGTGCAGCAAAATGGGAGGCCCTATATTTCATGCTCGCGCGATATTATCGGACCACATTAACCGGTGCACCTGCTAAAAATGCCTTCAGGTTATTGATTGACATTTCCATCAGGCGTGCGCGAGCTTCTTTTGTGGCCCAGGCGATATGGGGTGTAATTATACAATTTTTTACCTGGAATAAGGGGTGGTCCCTGGGAGGGGGCTCAATGGAAAGTACATCGACAGCTGCACCCGCAATCACTCCCTGGGCCAGCGCATCGGCAAGGTGCTGATCAACAATTAACGGTCCCCGCGAAGTGTTGATCAGGAATGCGCTGCGCTTCATTTTGTTTAACGTTCCGGAATTAATCAAACCTTTTGTTTCAGGGCTGAGGGGACAATGTAAACTAACCACGTCAGCCTCTTCGAAGACTTCGGCTAGTTCAGCCCATCGGAAATTTTTACGATGTGACTGGTCGGATTGGCTGCGGGCTGTTCCCATTACTTTCATTCCCATCGCCTCAGCTATATCCCCTACTTTCTGCCCGATGTTCCCAAATCCGATGATGCCCATCGTTTTTCCGGACAGCTCCACCAGCGGATGCTGCCAGAAACACCAGTCTGCTGAATTCGACCATGTACCCCCCATGACTGAATCGCTGTGACGTTGTACATGGTGGCAAAGTTCCAGCAACAATGCGATGGTCATTTGGGCAACGGAGTAGCTACCGTAACCAGGTATATTGGAGACAATGACACCGTTTTTCCGGGCCGCTTCAGTATGAATAATATTGTAGCCCGTAGCCAGCACGCCAATAAATTTCAAGCCAGAAAGTTGATGAATGGTCTCCTCGTCAAGGGGTGTTTTATTGGTGAATAATATTTCCGCTCCTTTTGCGCGTTCCAGAATTTTATCGGCCGGGGTACGGTCGTAAATTACCAGGTCACCATATTTCTTTAATCCATCCCATGTCAGATCGCCCGGGTTCAAAGTATAACCATCCAATACTACCATCCTCATTGCTATCTGATATTAAATATTATTTCTGACCGATTCTCTTTTGCAACTGACTTCCTACAGAATCTACAGTGGTCTTGTGTTGTCGAACCATGTTTTCAATTTCCGCTAAAACCTGCGGGTATTGATTAGCCAGATCATATTTTTCTGAAGGGTCATGTTGCACGTTAAATAATTGAGCGGTATCTAACTTCTCCATTTTTTCGGGATAGCCCACCGGGTTATTTTTATAAAAATACATTTTATAATCACCCTTCCGCGCGGCAAAAATACGGGTACCGTGGTAAAAGAACATTTCCTCCCGTGGATTTTCATTTCCTCCTTTTAGTACAGGATTTAAATCATATCCATCATAGATTCTATCCTCCGGTAATGTTATACCCGCTATTTTACTTAGGGTAGGAAGAAGATCCAATGTGCTGCCGGTTTTTGATACTACCCCAGGTTGTATTCTGCCCGGGGCCCAGAAAATAGCAGGAACCCGAACACCGCCTTCATAGCTTGTTCCCTTTGCTCCAAATAGAGGGCCAGCGCTGCCCCCATGTTCATTCCATATTACCCAAGGTCCATTGTCAGAAGTAAATATGACATACGTGTTTTTATCCAGCTTTAGCCTTTTTAAAGTGCTCAGAATCTGGCCGACACTCCAGTCAATCTCTTCAATCACATCCCCATAAAATCCCCTTTCGCTTTTCCCTTTAAAATTATCAGAAGCAAAAAGCGGAACGTGTGGTAAAGAATGGGCCAGATAAAGGAAAAAAGGTTTCTTTTTATTTTCACCAATAAATTTTATGGCTTCCTCCGTATATCGTCTGGTAATCGTATTTTGATCTGCGGGCCTTTCTAGAATTTCGGCATTCCGCATTAATGGCACCTGAAAATATTCGATTTTAGGATCAGCCATTGCCTCACGGCTCTCCATTGTACTGATCCGATCCATATCATTGCTGTAGGGAATTCCATAATAATAATCGAAACCATGGCTGGCAGGCAAATACGGTGGAAGGTGACCCAGATGCCACTTTCCGATTGCTGCACTGCGATAACCTTTCTCCTTTAAAACGGTAGCAATGGTTTTTTCGCTCTCAGGAAGTCCACCATCGGAATCCGGGAATAGTACCCGTCTGTTATCGCTGTACATACCCGTCCGGATCGGTAGCCGTCCCGTTAGTAACGCGGCTCTGGAAGGAGTGCACACATTGGCGGCCACATAAAAATTAGTCCACCGTTGTCCTTCATTCGCCATTTTATCAAGATGGGGTGTTTTTATGGATGGATGCCCATAACAACCTAAATCTCCATAACCCATATCATCGGCAAAAATGATGATAAAATTAATCTTCGGTTTTTTTGCGTTGGAAGACGCCTTACTTTTTTCTGTTACTGATATTAGGAAAATCAGTAAGAGTGAAAATAGCCAATATTTTATGTTGGGATTATCAAGAGAAGTGTATTTCATTATTTATAATATAGGTTGAGGTTTACACGCAATAGCGGGAGAAACAGGAAGATAAATTTTTGTTGCCGTTCTTTTCCACCCTTCACTCACTCTCCATGGCAAGTAATTTTTTAAAACAGAATCTTATTTTGTTGAGGGAATAAAATCAAGATTTTCAGTAATCCGGTTGCCTTGTGTTTTGAAGGCATCCAAATACATTTTATTTCTCTTCCTGGCAACTGACAGGTCTTTGTTGTTCAGGTTGATATTCAGCAGGTCTATAAACCAGGGCATCTTGAACTCACTTAAAACGTAAAGGGCAACAATTTCCCTTGAAATCGGTAGGGTTGTTGTTTTCGATAAATCATACACATCCTTGTTGCTGGCTTTAAGGAGTTTTGCGTATTCCTCTTCTAACAACCTTTCGAAGAGTGATTTCGAAAAAGCATCACCGGCTTTTATTCCCGTTTCCGGATCCTCAGCGGTAATTCTCGCCCCCTTGTGCACCCATTCCCAGAGAATACTCAACCTGATTTCACCTGTAGCCATATCTTCCATCAGGTAAAGTATATCATCATTGCCAAAGAAGTCCGCAGGTTTCAGTGCGGCGGCCTGCATGCCTTGTCCAAACGCATTTCCATACTGCAAGGCAACACTCAGCAGATTGCGTGCACCCCTGATGGTGGTTTGAGCAGACTCAATTAATATCAACTCATCGGCAGCTTGCTGAGTATACACCAGCATAGGAAACTTTCTTCCCAATTGATTGGGTTCCCCTGCTTTCTCCCAAACGGGCCTTACAATGTGAACCATTTTCCAGTGAGCAACCCACTTGCCACTGGCTCCCTCACGCTGCTCCCTTTCGGAGCCAGTAACAGCTTTTTTCATACTGGCGGAGACACCTTCTTCGGATCCAACCGGAATGTTTGGCTCCATGCCGCCTTGCCATAGGGCAAAGTTACCACGACTGTCGGGTGTATTCACCGCACATCGCACACGGTTTTCATAATGACGCATGTATCCATAAGTCATCACAACGGCCTCAATATCCGGGTTAATAAATTTTTTATCCCATGCCATTGCGTCTGACACGCTGTTAATATAATCCCAGCGACCCGTGTTGTAGCCGACAAAGTGTTTTCCAAGCACTGCGCGTATCTCCATCAACTGATGGGTAGCCTCAAGTTGTTCTACCAACACATAGACTTTAATGGTGCCGGGATCCAGGTGAAGGTGCTCTTCCATTGCCTGCATCATTTCATTCCATAAGGCAGCTTCTTCCGCGGTTTGTATTTTTGGAAGATATAAAACGATGGAAGCACCCTGTGTCTGCAGCGCCTGATAATTGTTGACTACGTAAAGGATAAGGTCAACTATGGAGGCGGCCATAGCAACGCCCTTTTCGTCACGGACATGACGGTCATCAAGGTGCAACCCACGCGCACGAAAAATTTTTGTAGTAAAGCGCAGTTGCTCTTTCCAATTCTGAACAATGTTCCGGCCAAAGAAACCCATCGACCATTTATTCATTTCAAGGGATACCTGTTCCGCTACTCTCAGGAAAACAGGATCATGGCTGATCGCTAGTTTCAGGTTGCGCTGATTATCCAGCGACATACTGTTGATTTGTCCAAGCGCGTCTTCACCATCAAACATCCAGCCATCGGCGCCGGAAA
>JBDSIM010000020.1:0-10580 GCA_039917935.1 Cyclobacteriaceae bacterium
CAGGCCAGGTGGAGGTTTCTGCGGTTGATCCATCAGCCTCCATGCAATCAATAGAAAATGATACACTTGCTGATATTGCGACAGAAATCAGAGCCAGGTTACAAAAAGTAATTGAGCAGTTGTAGAGTTATCTTACGTCCAGTAAAAAGTATTTTTGAAAATAAAATTAAAAAATGAAACATTCTTTTTTGAACCGGGCATTGCAGGTTGTGATAATGCTGCTATTTACCGGCATGATAATGAGTGGTTGCGATAACAATAAAAAATCATCTTCATTGCAACCGTCTAAGTTATATGTAGCCAATGAAGAGGGCGGCAGTGTTTCAGTTATTGATCTTCAAGACAGTCTAAAAAATACAAGCATAGATATAAAAGATAGCTCGGATAAAATGTTTATGGCGCATAATGTGCAAGTAGCCCCTGATGGAAAATCTGTTTGGGTAACTGCCGTACCTATGGACAGCACTGGAATAAATCAATTAGTAGTTATTGATCCGAATACAGGCACAATAATAAGGCGTATTCAACTTGGTAAAGATTTACATGTGGCTCATGTGGTTTTAGATAATGAATCAAAATATGCTTTTGTAACGGCTAAAGAAAGCAGCCAGGTTATACAGGTAGATGCAACATCCTATGCAGTGGTGCGAAAGTTTGATTTGGGAACAGGGTACTCACCACATGGGTTGAGGTATTCTGAAGGAAAATTGTATGTAGCCAATATGGGATCAAAGAGCATGTCGGTTATCAACATAGCTGATAATAAAGTAACAGATCTACCATTGGAAGGAGTAGTTGTGCAAACTTCGGTTACCCAAGATGCGAAATTTGTTTTCGCCTCCTTGTACGATACGAAAGAGGTGGTAAGATATGACCTGCAAAGTGGGGAGATAAAAAGAATACCATTACCCCCAGGCGCACAAGGCCCTATTCAATTGTATGCTACGCCCGATAGCAAACTGCTTTATGTGGCTGACCAGGGAGAACTCATGGAAAGGCCTGTTTCAAACAAGGTTTTTGTTATTGACATATCAAGTGGAAAAGTGATTAGCACCATTAAAGTGGGCACGAAGGCTCACGGGGTAGTCGTTAGCAAAGATGGCAAAACAGTTTATGTTACTAATAGCATAGACAATACTGTTTCCATTATAGATGTAGCAACTCAAAAAGTAACAGGTACAGTTTCCGTGGGCAAAAGCCCCAATGGTATAAGTTATTGGTTTGAAACGGGTGGTATGCCGTAACCCTTTTAAAAAAACCAAATGATAAAAATCACTACTGTCCGGTATAAGTAAGGGAGAAGTTTGTTAAGACCTCTCCCCATCTAACTTTGTAAAGCACAACCAATACAATAGTCAGATGTGCAAAAGTAAATTTTTTACCGGACAGCCGATCTTTTCACAGGTATTATCTTTCCTTCCTAAAACCTCAGTTGATCGGATAGCCACCGAATGCCAGTCAGATCGATATTGTCGTCATTTCACGACCTATAATCACCTGATCAGTTTACTCTATACAGTTTTTAATAAATGCAATTCAATTAGGGAGTTAACCAGCGGAATTTTAGCCTGGGAACAGCCAGGGAAGTTGTTTCCAGACTCTTAAAACAACTCGAAAGAGATAAAAAGATAGTCCTTTCAAGAAATAAAATCAAGGTACTGGCTCCTATGTGACATTAGTTACGGAATCCTTTCCAAAGCAAGTCTAATATTGAACCATATTTTACTTGCATTATGGAAATTATAGGATTTGTGGCCTCCATACTCATGGGGATCTCTTTGGGATTAATTGGTGGTGGCGGTTCTATTCTCACGGTACCTATCCTGGTTTATTTATTCGGAGTCAATCCGGTTATTTCAACAGCCTACTCACTTTTTGTTGTGGGCCTTACAAGTGCTGTTGGATCATACAGTCATTTCAAAAAGGGGAATGTCCATTTAAAGACAGCTCTGATATTTGGCATACCTTCAATAATTGCTGTTTACACAGTAAGAAAATATATTGTTCCCCTTATTCCTGACCCAGTATTTTTAGTGGATAATTTTCTCATAACGAAAAATCTATTTGTTATGATCCTATTTGCATTACTGATGGTTATCGCTTCATTATCAATGATCAGAAAATCAAAAATTACTACTGAAAACAATAAGCTAATAAAGTATAATCTCCCCATAATATTCATTGAAGGATTAATAGTCGGAAGCATCACCGGACTTGTAGGTGCCGGTGGTGGATTTCTTATCATACCGGCACTGGTGCTCTTTGCAGGGTTACCAATGAAACAAGCTGTAGGAACTTCTCTTTTAATTATTGCCATGAAGTCACTCATTGGTTTCACTGGCGATTTAGGTTCCGAGGCTATTCTTGATTTTAAATTTATGCTAATTTTTTCAGCATTTGCAACCGTAGGCATAATTGCCGGAACTTATTTTTCCAAATTTATTTCCAACGAAAAACTAAAGCCTGTTTTCGGGTGGTTCGTGTTGGTGATGGGCTTATACATACTGACCAAGGAAATATTTTTTAATGGCTTATAATCTTAATAACAAGTAATAACATTCTTTAACATAACAGAAAATGAAATATTTGAAATGGTTGATAGCGATTACAATAGGTGCCAGTGTTGGTTTTAGTTACTGGTATTTTATTGGATGCACATCTGGTTCGTGCGCTATTACTTCCTCACCAATAAACAGTTCATTATATGGTGGAGTAATGGGAATATTAATTCTGAATTCTTTTTCAACGGCTAAAAAATCCAGAACCAGTCATTAATCCTGGAATGTGACTTTAGTTACTGAACCCAAACATTAAACAACTCAATTTCGCATAAAATGCAATTTTAAAATGCTTGATCTTATTTGTCAGCCCTTGCCGTGGTATGTGGCAGGAGTATTAATAGTTTATAACCTTCCTCAGTGCAGTGGCAGGGACATGGGTATATGGAGTTTTAAGAGAAAAATTACCTCATTAAAAACGAACAACTAAATGGCAAGGATAATTTTTGAGAATCCGAGCATCACAATATTCTATTATGAAGATAAAGATTATCTGTTCATTAAATGGCATGGATTTACCCAAAGTGAACCCTTTAGAAATGCAGCTACCCAAATCCTTAAAACAATAGAAATAACGAAGACAACTTCCATTTTATCGGATAACACAAACTCGAAAGTTATCTCCCCGAATGACCATGGATGGGCAGCATTTAACTGGTTTCCACAGGCCGAGGCGAAAGGAATTAAAATGCTGGCAACTGTATTAAGTGCAGACTATTTTAATCGAGCATCGGAAAAAGTCATTGAAGATATGGCCGAAATAAAGTACATGAAAATAAAAAACTTCAGTTCAGTTGATGAAGCATCAAAATGGCTTCAGGAAAGTAAGAAACTTCAAGATTACTGAGGTAAATTTTTAAATAAAAGGTTAAAACATGGACAAGATGATAAGTACAATTAATAAGCTTAATGTACTTATCTTTTCTTTTGTTCCACTTATTACTCTGCTGACTGTATTGCTTTTTGTTGATCTTAGTCAATTTAGAGATGATGTAAATACCAAAAAACAGGAATTAACAGATGTCAAGCCTGATTACTGGAAAGCTCCTGATTCTAACGCTATAAGGCTTGAAAAAGATTCTTCATTAATCCGATATGGTAAGAAGTTGATTTCAAGTACATCAAATTATTTAGGCCCTGAAGGCACAATCTCCAAAAGCACAAACGGAATGAATTGCCAAAATTGTCACCTTGATGGTGGCACTAAAATATTTGGTAATAATTATTCCGCAGTTAGCGCAACTTATCCCAAGTTCAGATCACGTTCCGGAACAATTGAATCCATCGAAAAAAGAATTAATGATTGTTTTGAACGAAGCTTGAACGGCAAAGCTCTATCTGAGAGTAGTCGCGAAATGAAAGCGATTGTTGCGTATATAAAATGGTTGGGCGCTGATGTTTCAAAAGGAAAAACTCCCAAAGGAGCCGGTCTTATTGAGCTTACATTCATTGACCGGCCTGCAAGTCCTGAAAAAGGAAAAATACTTTTTGATGAAAAATGCGCAGTGTGCCATGGTAAGGATGGGCAAGGTTTAGCAAATACTGAAGGTAATGGCTGGGCTTATCCTCCAATGTGGGGAGATAGAAGTTATAACATTGGGGCAGGGTTGTATCGTCTGTCGCGTTTTGCTGGTTACATCAAAGCTAACATGCCCTTGGGAGCCACCTATGACTCACCTCAGCTAACCGATGAAGAATCTTGGGATCTTGCTGCGTACGTAAACTCGATGCCAAGACCATCGAAAGACATATCTAAGGATTGGCCCGACATATCTATAAAACCTTTTGATCACCCCTTTGGTCCATTTACCGATGGCTTCGATGAAAAACAACATAAGTACGGGCCTTTTACGCCAATTGTGGATAAAAGTAAGAAATTAAGCAAATTAAAACTCGGAAGTTAGGTGAATCGCACAGTAATAATTTTTTTACTCATGCAATCAGCCTGGTCGAGCAGTGTTGGCCAACATCAGGAGCAAAGCGCATTTGACGCACGGGCTATCCTTAACGAGGAACGCATGCATAACGATAGTCTACGCAATGTGCTGCACAAACTGGGAACGTTTGAAGGGCACCTTCGTTCTTTTTTTATGAGCACAGTAAATCATCAGGAATATCCCGATTACTATGCGCTAGGAATGGGTGGTGGTCTTGGTTATTATTCTCCCATAATCAAACATTTCCAAGTAGGCATGTCAGGCTTTATAATATACAATATAGGCTCGTCTCACCTGGGAACCGGGGATTCTTTTAGCAATCGGTATGAGTTGGCCCTGTTTGACATTACTAATCCTGATAATCATGAAGACCTGGCCCGGTTAGAGAACCTTTATCTTCGTTACTATTTTACCTCGCTTTATAAATCATTTATCCAGATGGGCAAGTTCCATATTAACACACCATTAATGAATTTACAGGACAACCGGATGCGTCCGAATCTTCAGGAAGGTTTATGGATGGAATTAAATGACTGGAAGAAAATAAAATTAAAAGCCGGATGGCTTTGGAGTACTTCACCCCGCAGCACTATTCGTTGGTATACTATGGGCGAATCAGTGGGCATTTATACTAATGGAAGCGCGGTGAATGGGAAAAAAGCGGATTACGCAGGGCATGTGAAAAGTGATGGTATCATAATCGGTAATCTAGATTTTAATCCAATACAAAATATTAACTATCAGGTCTGGAATTATTATGCGGACAATCTTTTCAATATATCACTTCAGAAGCTGGAGTGGAAAAAGAAAACAACCCACAATACCTGGCTTGCCGGCTTTCAATACTTATGGCAAAAATCTTTATATCAGGATACACTTGCTATTGAAAAACAATACATAACTGAAAATGAACGGTCTTATGTATTTAGCGGTCGCTTAGGCTTTATCAACACAAAAGGAAATGAGTGGTCTGTAAATTACACACGCATAACCAAACACGGCCGTTTTCTTTTTCCCAGAGAGTGGGGAAAAGAAACATTGTACACCTATAACAACCGTGAACGAAATGAAGGTGCCGGAGATGTTCACGCAGTAATGTTAGAACATATACGCTATCTGGACAAAGAGCATCGTTTATCCCTGCGCACCTTGGCGGGTTTATATCAGATGCCATCCATTGACAATGCTAAACTCAACAAGTATTCAATGCCTTCCTATTATCATTTGAATGTTCAGGCCCGTTACAGATTCAGTGGTTTCTTCCAGGGTCTGCAGGCTTATTTACTCTACACTTATAAGGATAAGCTGAGCAGTGAAATGAAAGAACAACCGAAGTACTATCACAATAAGATAGATATGCACCATCTTTCAATCGTGATGGATTATTACTTCTGATTTACTATGGCCATTCGAACTGAAAGCTATCCCCAAAAGTGTCGCGATAAAATAAAAACACCCCCAGAATGGCTGCTTGCATATGGGGCTGGAGGTCTGTATTCAATGATTTGCTTTAGCCGTCATGCATTACATCTGGCTTCAAGCCGGAGAAAGAACTAAAATCAACCGGTTTGTTATCCTTATCTACCATTTGCGAAAGAAGTCTTTCATTGTCAACCGTAGATATGTTTAACCAAAAGCCGCCATCATATCTGTAACCAAAGTCACAGAACTATTGGGCAAAAAAATACATTTTTGAACTAAACTTTTAAGATTATGAAAAAGTTACTTTTGGTACTACTACTGCTGTCAACCGTTATTTCGTATGCGCAGGAAAAACCCAGGGTATTGTTACATCTACAATCAGCAGATACCTTAGTTTACAAATCAATAGTGAATCAGATTAGTAATATCAAGAAAGAATTCCCCGAGGCTGAAGTCGAATTAGTTTGTCATGGCCCAGGGCTTGATTTTCTTCTAAAAAGAAACTCAAAATATATTGACCAACTGCAAAAGATGAATCTAAAGGATGTCTTGTATGTAGGTTGCGAATTTACAATGAGCCAGAAGAAGATAACAAAAGAAGCACTGGCAGATTTCGCATTAACCGTACCTTATGGTCTTGCCGAAATAATCAGGAAACAACAGCAGAATTGGTTATATGTGAAACTTGGCTTTTAATACTAGAATGGATATTAAAAAAATACTTATAGTTGTTGTGGGAGCGATATTATTCAATAGTTGTAACCCAAAAGAAAATCAATCTATTCAGGTATTAAGTTTAGATAGTTTCGAGAAAAGGCTTAATGAATTACCTGATAAGATTATTCTTGACGTCCGAACTCCGGAAGAATACCAGGATGCACATATCAAAAACGCTACACTGAGAGATATTTACGATCCGGATTTTAAAGAAAAGGTTAATAATCTTGATAAATCAAAACCAATTTTTGTTTACTGCGCATCAGGGATACGAAGTGAAAAAGCAGCAAATATTTTAAGCCAACTAGGTTTTAAGAAAATCTACCACATGGAAGGTGGCTTAAAGCAGTGGATAAGTGCTGATAAGCCAGTTCAAACAAATTAACAACGTCTAAAAGAAGTTCAATGATGATTCATTTAGAACAATGCAACTGCAATTCATGTAATAATGAAGTAACAATTTCTTATTCGCAAAAAACCAACCATATAACAGCATCTGAATCCAGCAGACGGGATTTCCTTAAGCAAGCAGGTGGACTTGGGATTACGCTCGGTATAGGGAGTTCAATACTACCGCTATCTGCTTCAGCGCTTCAGCTATAAATACCAAAGATTCCAATTTGCAAAGTGAGGAGATATTCAAAAATAAGGCTGTAAAAAACGGAAAGGATAGTGTGATGACCATCCTTCACACAGCTGATATACACGCACAACTTTTAACACACGATGAATTCTTTATAGAAAATGGAAAGCCTGTCTATAAAAAGCGTGGTGGGTATGCTACGCTGAAGACGATGGTAAATAAACTCAGAAAACAAAACCCGGAAAATACCATACTTATCGATGGTGGAGATTGCTTTCAAGGAAGTGGAGTAGCAGCACTTTAGCAATCAACTCTCCGATTTCACCCAAGCTCGAAGGCCGCGCAACTGCCACCGATGCACCTGCTACATTATTGACTCAGTTGAGTGGTGTTGGGTATGAATTCCAGTAATAATTTGATCTAAAATAATTAACTGATAAGTGCTACTTCAGGTTTTCCTTGTTGGATTGCTTTTTAGTTTTGTGGGCTCAATTCCACCTGGAACACTTAACATCCTGGTGCTACAGCTGGGGCTTGAAAACAAAGTAAAGATAGCACTTCGCTTTGCCATTGCTGTGGCAATTATAGAATATCCTTACGCATGGGTAGCGGTAGTCTTTGAAGATTGGATTATGTCATCTCCCGTGATTCTCGAAAACTTTCAACTATCAGGTGCATTGGTAATGACGTCCATCGTCCATCGGACTTTTAAATTTATGGTCAGCAAGAAAACCTTCACAGTTCTCGGTTAAGTTTCAAAAGAGTGGTTTTAGGCGGGGTCTGGTTTTAAGTATTCTAAATCCACAAGCTATTCCATTTTGGATTGGGGTAACTGCATATTTAAAGATAGAAAAATGGATTGATTTAAGTACCCAATGGAGGATTCACAGTTATGTGCTCGGAACATCTGTTGGTGTCATGATATTACTAACCATATTAGCTGTAATGACGCAAAACGTTTCCACTCCCTTTCAGAAGAGCAGAGTACTCAGGATGTTTCCGGGTGCCATCCTTGTTGTACTGGGTTTGGTTGGGCTGATCAGGCTTTACGTTTTCCAATAGATATCTTTCTTTTCAGATGAAATTATGCTATGTGACACTTATCACAGAATTCTTATCGATATTCCATTGTTACATACCAGCTTTCGAAACTGTACAAAAAGTTGTGTTGTGTGACTCATGTCACGGATCGAAAAGGGAAATAGCTCGAAATTTGTATTGTTATTCAGCAGGAAAACCCTTTGCGATTATAAATAGAACCAAAAACATAATTATATGTTCAACCTGTTTTCATCAGAGACAAAAGCTTATAAAAACCTAAATGGTAAAGAGTTTAAAGAGGAATATAAAAATGCCGAAAAGCCTTTATTAATTGATGTCAGAACACCGGGAGAATTCTATTCTCGTACCATACCTGGTTCTCAGAATATAGATATTATGTCACCATCATTTAAAAATGCTATAGGCAAACTTGATAACGAAAGTGAATACTTTATTTTCTGCAGAAGTGGAAACCGAAGCGCTCAGGCTTGTAGTACAATGTCGAAGGAGGGTTATAAGGTAACGAACCTGAAGGGGGGAATTGGTGAATGGCCTTTGAAATAATAATGGGGCTGTGTGATAATAGTTACTGAAAATAGAAATGACTTACGCGAAATTTGTTCAACATTAATTAAATCGAACGATTATGTTTTTTCAGCATGTATACGACAAAAGCTTAGCACAGGCAAGTTATTTCATTGGCTGTCAGAAAGAGGGTGTTGCGATAGTAATTGATCCGAAACGAGATGTGGATACCTATCTTGAAATCGCCAAACAAAACAACATGAAAATTACACATGTTGCGGAAACCCATATTCACGCAGACTTCCTATCAGGATCAAGGGAACTTTCCTTAATAACAGGCGCTAAACTCTATCTATCAGATGAAGGTGGAAGTGATTGGCAATATGAATTTGCTCATGAAGGACTTAAAGATGGTGATGTGATTAAACTAGGAAATCTTAAATTCCAGGTAATTCATACGCCAGGGCATACTCCGGAAAGCATAAGTTTTTTGTTAACAGATTTACCAGCCAGTGATAAACCTGTGATGCTTTTCACAGGAGATTTTGTTTTTGTCGGAGACATCGGGAGACCAGACCTTCTTGAAAAAGCTGCTGGGCTGAAAGGAACACAAGATGTTGGTGCAAGAGAAATGTTCAAATCTGTTAAAAAGTTTAGCGAACTTCCTGAGTACATTCAGGTGTGGCCAGGCCATGGAGCAGGCTCAGCCTGTGGTAAAGCATTAGGAGCAGTGCCGAGTTCAACGGTGGGTTATGAAAAGATAAGAAACTGGGCTTTGCAATATGTTGATGACGAAAATGGATTTGTAAAATATCTTCTTGAGGACCAACCTGAGCCACCCGCGTATTTTGCCATGATGAAGAAATTGAACAAAGTCGACCGTCCTCTTCTTACTGAAGTCCCAACACTTGCAAAGCTTTCAGTTAACAAGTTGAAAGACGCAATGAAACTAGGAATCAAGGTGATTGATACAAGATCTAAAGTTGATTTTGCCAAAGGTTTTATTCCAGGAACAATTAATATTCAAGGCAACAATGCATTCGCTACCTGGATGGGATGGTTCATTTCTTATGAAGAGCCCTTTATCCTCATTGCGGAAGGATCAATGTTGGATGACCTTACCCGCAAATTAATGCGGATCGGGCTGGACAATATCTACGGCTATATCGAGGATGTTAAAGACTGGGTAGCATCAGGTGAAGCGCTTTCTAAAAGTGAAACTATCTCTCTGGATGAATTTAAAACCGTCTTAAAGACAAATCACACACAAGTAGTTGATCTGCGTGGCGCCTCAGAATACAAAACAGGACATATTAATGGAACCGATAACGTTTTCATTGGAACTTTAGAAAAAAATCTGGACAAAATAAAAAAGGATGAACAGGTGATCATTCATTGTCAGTCAGGTGATCGCGCTACAATAGGATATTCTCTTCTTGCAAAGCATGGTTTTAAGAATATTAAAAACTATTCCGGTGGAATGAATGAGTGGACTAATTCAGGAAATCCGGTGGTAGGTGAAACAAACAACTAATATCTTTTCACTTAGCGAGCAGTTGAAAGGTTTTAAAGGATTGCTGAAATGGATCATTGCCAGCGTTGTGCTGAGGCATGTCGTTCCTGTGCCGAAGAGTGTAGAAAGATGGCCGGACAACACGTATAGCTTTTTTAATCGAACCACAACACATTAACTATTGCAAAAATAGTTTATTAAACTTTGACAAAAATTAAAATCATGAAAACACTACAAAAAGCAGCATTGGCGATTGTTCTAATTTCACTTTTTGCATCATGTCA
>JBDSIM010000021.1:0-23870 GCA_039917935.1 Cyclobacteriaceae bacterium
CTCCAAGTTTAATAATCTGGAGGTGCTCATTCTTAATAACACAAAAATAAAGGGGAGCAGTTTGAAAGAATTGGCATCGCTTACCAGCTTGCGTTCGGTGGCCCTTTCGGGTACAGACATTTCTGCAACCGTTCTGCAGGATCTTGGAAAGAATAAAACGTTGAGGGAAATATTTATCTGGAATACGGATGTAACAGAGCACGATGTGGAAAATCTGAAAAAAACATTTCCTTATATCCATTGGGATATAGGTTACATACCAGATGAAAATGAAATTTTGAAATTGAATGTTCCCATGCTTGGAAATAGGAGTCAAGTTTTAAATCAGGATGAGGAAGTTGCCTTCAGGCACAATTTGCCCGGCACCGTGATACGCTACGCTGTTAATGAAAATGACCCGGATAGTATTAAAAGTCCTGTTTATAAAGATCCGTTGCCTGTTCAAAGTTATGCTATAATAAAAACAAAGGCGTTTAAAGACGGGTGGCTGAGCAGTGATATTGCAGAATTCGTTCTCTTCAGGAAAGGATATCATCCGGATACCGTGCTGCTGCTAACCCAAGCTGATGAAAAATATAAAGGGGAAGGAGGAATTACCTTAATTGATGAAAACAAAGGCCTTCCTGATTTTTATCGTCATCCAGCGTGGATTGGCTTTATGGAAAATGATCTTGTAGCGAATTTTATTTTTGAAAAGAATACTCCGACCATCCGGAATATTACCTTGAGTTATGTACGAAATCCTAATGCCATATTCATGCCGCCTGCCGAAATGCAGGTATGGGGCGGAAATGATCCCGAGCATCTTGAATTAATAAAGAAAGTAAATCCACCCCAGCCAAACGGGTATAACAAGACCCGCATTGAAGGCGTTAGTATTGATCTGCCGCCCACAAATTTTAAATTTTATAGACTGGTCGCAAAACCATTCAGGAAATTAGAATTAGAAAATCCAAAAAAAAGAAATGTGTGGCTGATGGTTGATGAGGTGTTTTTCAATTGATGTTAATAGACCAAGCAAACCGGATTTGAACTCATTGAACTTTTGCCTGAAGAAGGTGCGACCTACCATCAGTTAGAAGCAAACTGGCACCGCGACCCATTTGATAGAATGCTGATTTGGCAGGCAATAAAAAATAAGCTGACCATCATCAGTAAAGATAGCCATGTTGCCAACTACAAGTCAGTTGGACTCAAAGTTATCTGGTAACATACTATATCTGTTGCGATTAGGATTCCATGAAAATTAGCGCGAATCTATTCCTTATGTATGATGTAGATGACCACTGTCACTCCCGGTGCTTCCGTTACATTTGAGTACAGGATTGGAGACCAATATGCTCATCTCCTGGTAATTCAATAGTTTGTTTTTTTTATTTATAAAGGGTGCTGCTAATTTAATTGGCAGCACCCTTTTTTTTTGGTATATTCTGGTACTTATATATTTAAAAAAATGCCATGAGAACATTTCGGCGGATAACACTTTTTATCTCTTTGGTGGTGCTTATAAGTACCCTGCAACTCTACGGTCAAGATGTGCTTTCGCCAAAAATTAGTTTTTTAAATGCGCCAGTACTATTTAAAGAGGGTGGTAAATCTTATCAACAGGTCATAGCCAGCTTCCAGGCGAAAAACCCCGGAAAGATTATTTTTACAAAAGATGGTAAAGAACTATTGAGAGCAGACCTCTTAGAAGGCTCAAATAGATTCCTACTTACTTTTCCTGCAGTTACAAGGCCTGGTAAGATTGTTATTATTGCTAAAATCGATGACAAACCTGCAGAGAAATACCCATGGACACTTATTCCAACAAAAAAATGGCAGGTCTATTTTGTACAGCATTCTCACACCGATGTAGGATATACACGTCCACAATCTGAGATCCTTGCGGAGCACATGCGCTATATTGACTATGCACTGGATTATTGTGATCAGACAGACGGACTGCCTGATGACGCAAAATTCAGGTGGACCTGCGAATCCTCTTGGGTAACACGGGAATATCTGAGGTCGAGACCAACAGCGCAGATAGAAAGGTTTAAGAGGAGGATAGCTGAGGGACGCATCGAAGTTACCGGAATGTATTTTAATATGGCTGAGATAGCTGATGAGAATGTTATGTATGATTTTCTTCAGCCACTAAAGGAATTTAATAAGCTTGGTATACCGGTAAAAACTGCAATGCAGGATGATGTAAACGGTATCGCATGGTGTATGCCCGATTATTTTAAGAATACAGGCGTCAAATATCTTGTTATGGGTGTCAATGAAACCCGGTCGATAAGACCTTTCGATAAACCAACTGCGTTCTGGTGGGAATCACCCTCAGGCGAAAGATTGCTCGCATATCGTGCTGATCATTATATGACAGGAAATAATTTTGGTATGGAAAGTAAGGCTATCAAACCGGAAAACATGTTATGGCACCTGGCCGATCTCGCCAGCAGAGGTTATCCGTTCGACAGAATAGGTATCCAGTATTCCGGATATGTAACTGATAATGCACCTCCTTCAACAGCGGCCTGCGCACTTGTAAAAGAGTGGAATGCGAAATATGAATATCCGAAATTGAGACTTGCTGTTGCAGGTGAATTTTTGGAATATGTTGAAAAAAATCATGCTGATAACCTTCCTGTTTATCGCAACGCATGGCTTGACTGGTGGACCGATGGTTATGGCTCAACTTCCCGTGAAACAGCAGAAGTAAGGAAAACACAGAACATGAAACAGGTTGACGAAGGTCTGTTTGCTATGGTCTCGATGATGGGTGGTGAACTGAGCCCGGCATTGGAAGGAAAAATGGAGCATATCAGCGAAAATGTTATCTTTTTCGATGAGCATACCTGTGGCGCTGACGAAAGCATTGATCATCCATATTCAGAGAATACAACTAAACAATGGCTTCAAAAAGGCGCTTATGCCTGGGAGGCACTTAAAAAAGTCACATTACTGAACGAAGAGGCGATGGCTCGTTTTCAGGAGTTCCTAAAAAAAGCAGATTTTCCTGTGATCTATGTTATAAACTCAATGGGCTGGGCAAGGTCTGGATGTGTTCAGTTATTTATTGATAATGAGGTTATTCCGATTGAGAATAAAATTAAAATCATTGACCTTTCTTCTGGTAAGGAAGTCCCGGCTCAGGTATTATCCAAACGCCGGGAAGGAGCTTACTGGGTACTCGAGGTAAGCGATATCCCAGCAATGGGTTATAAATCATTTAAAATTGAGATTACCGGTCAGACAGCCTCTGTTGAAGCAGGAACAAATGTTGAGGTCATGGAGAATAAGTTTTACAAATTAGTGATAGATAAAGGTACAGGATCGATAAATAGCCTGTACGATAAAGACCTTAACCTGGAACTTGTTGATGGAAAAAATCCGTATAATATTGGTCAGTTGGTAAGGGAAACATCGGCCAAACGTGATGTTGCACCATTTATCCATACAACAGTATCGAATGTAAAAGTTGAGGCAGCTACTAATGGACCTGTATGGGAGAGTGTCCGTATTACATCTGACCTTGAAGGCTTTGAGAAAGGCACTGACGGCGCGCCAAAAGGAGTCGAAGTTGAGATAAAACTCTATAAAAACCTCAAGAAAGTAGAGTTCAAATTTATGGCCCGGAAACTTATTATTACTGACCCGGAGGCTTTGTATGTTGCGTTCCCGTTCTCACTACCAGGTTCAAGGATTGTTTTTGAGACCATTGGAGGAACCCTGACACAGGGTCAACAATTGCCCGGTTCAGCCTCTGACTGGAATACATCTCAGAACTTTGTATCGGTTCGCGGAAAGACCGGCCAGATATTAGTTGTAAGCAATGAAGTTCCATTGTGGCATTTCAGTGATTTTAATATGGGTAAGTTTGAACGATATCCTAAACAGGGTAAGACATGGCTCTATTCATGGGTGATGAACAATTATTGGATGACGAATTTCCGCGCATACCAGGAGGGTGGTTTCAGCTGGAGCTATCAGCTTACATCAACTGCCGACACCACTAACACCTTTGCGACAAAATATGCATGGGGCGAAAGAAATCCTTTCCCAACACGGACTTTGCCAGCCGGAACAAATGAGTTGAAATTACCCTCTATGGAGACACTTAAAATCTCCGGCCCTGCAAATGCAATGCTTGTTAACAGCAGACCTGCATTTAAGGAGAAAGGTACTATCCTTCTTCATTTCCGCGAGTTAGAAGGATTAACTGCAGAAGTTAAATTGTCATCAGCTGTTCCTGGTCGATCTATAATGAAGATGGTGGAAGTAAATGCAGCTGGAAAACAGATCGGACAACCTTTTAACTCTATTCAATTGAAACCATACCAGGTCAGGTTTATAGAGGTGGTGTTTAAGTGATAAAAAAAATAAATTAATATAATCTCCTTAAAAATTTTTTTTGGATCTATCCGGTCTAAAAGATCGCTCTTGTACCGCCCACACCGACGTAAAGGATTTACATGATAATATTTTCGATGCCGGTATAAATAAAATTTTACTGCGCTTTAATTATGATGTCTGTTCTTAAAATATTTTTATTTATTCAGCGGTTATGTTTTTTTTCCTTTCTTTACCGCTTTTTCTCAGGAAAATGTTACTACTCTTAATATTCCGGATCAGTTGATAGTTGATGCCTCCGAAAATGCATCTAATTCAAAATGTGCTGGCAGCGGTTAATCCAACAATACTTTTTGGGTATTTTCTGTTTGTGCCGATAGTGTTGACTTTGTATTGTAATACGTATCCTTCCCCGGAAATTGATACTTCGATAGGTAGATTTTATTAAAGAAGGTTATGAGACAAGAATTTTACATAGTAATTATATTTTTTTACGGGATACTTCTCCTTCTATTTTTTGAATCTGTAAAGCAACAAGCCATACCCAACACCAGCGGGGTCAGTTGTTTTTGCATATTGAAAGGCCATAAAATTTCCATCGGAAGAAATCACAGGGTTGGAAGCTTTGCCTCCTTCAAAATCATTAAAGTTAGTTATCCTCACAAAATCTTTTCCTGTACCATCGAGTCTCAATTTCCAGATGTCTACCTGACCGGAACCATGTCCGCCAAGCCATTCACACTGGCGATCAGATTCAACACAAGTAAATTTGCTGTCTGGGAAAATACCTTCCACCTCGTTGTAGGTGTTTGGTTTTTTGGTATGGTTATTTACGTCGCCGCTCTTTAAATCAATGCTCATTACCGAAGCATTATCATTGGGTTCATAACAGCTGAAGGTAATTTTTGTCTCATTATCATAAAAATCCTGTGGCTCAATGGTGCAGCTTCTATCCTTACTTTCATAAACTGCTTTTTTGTTTATGATCTTCGGTACTCCGCCGGAAACATCGAGATCGGCTACGATGAGGCGTGAAGCTCCCGGTGCAAGATCCGGCGCATGAACCGGTAATTCCGAAAAAGCTATCCTCATATTTTTCTTGGAAATTACCGCCCCCTCACTCATCTTTTGCCCTATCTTCACCGGCTTCGAACCGCGTTCCTTGCTCAGGAACCAAAGTTCATTGTCGCGTGAACGGCTTATGCGGATATCCTCAAAGTGATCGGGTCCGATCAGAAGGTAATCCCCCGTGGGCAGGTGCATGACACGAAGGAAAGCAGCCGCGGGTACATTGCAGGTTAAACATCGAATGTTGCGCGTTTTCAAGTCGATCACCATGGCATCGCCAAAACTTTTTGCCATGAAGCAAATGCTATTATTATCCGGGGAAAAATCCGCGCGTTCTCCGAAGTGTGTTAGAATTTCAATATTTGAAGGCAGGTGATCCAGTGGACTTCCCTGCCTCCTTTTCTTTAAAGTATCATCGGCATGCTCACGATAGTGGTTTATTGAATAAAATTTTTCAGGCCAAAAATTGTGCTTTGAGAAGGCTGTAAAAAACAAACTGACGACAAAAAGTACCATTATTAATTTCATAGAAGGAACGATTTAAATGGTCGATGAATATAAAAAAACTTCAATAATACCGGGAAGTTAAACTCATTGTTATCGGTTGAGTTTTACAAACCTATAGGGCGTCTCCTTATTCAAATCAGGATAAATTCTGCCTCTCCCTTTATTGTCCATGAGTTCTATGAAGTACATAAAATCCCATTTAGGGTTGATCTGATCAGCAGGAATAATGACCTGATAGGAATCTTTTTCTTTTGTTGTACGAAATAGCAAGGTCTGGTATTCAAGGTCCTGATTTACGCTCCGATACCGAAGACGCACCCATTTTACACCTGCAGGAGAAATTACTTTCACACGGATGGTAATTGGTTTGCCTGCAGGAGCACTAAGAACAGGTTCATGCGTGACCTGAAATAATTGATCACCATCTACAATGGATGGAGATTGGTAGCGGGTTAAAGTTGTTATCGTTGCAGGCTTTGTAACATCTGCATTCAGGTCCTGTCGTTTCTGCTCCAGGTTAGCCAATCCTTTTTCAAGGAAAACAAGTTCATCTTTCCAGTGTCCGCAAAGGTCTGCAACACAAACACCCATCATCAAATTGTCAGCATAAACATTGCCCGCTGCTTCGACAATTTGTCGCCATGCCTGGATGGCTTCGCGCTCATAGGTAATGGCATCCTCAAGAGCAGATACCTGCTGTGTGCGATCAAATAAACGATAGCTTACCGCGGCAGGTATTCTCCGGGAATGGAATAATGCCAGATTAGACAAGATCTTAAGGTCTGTGATGGTGGAATTAAATTCTTTGTTCCGGTTACTACCGATAACTTTTTCGGAATCGGTAACCAACTTGCCGATATCCGCTGAAATTTGTTGAAACCATTGACTATTGGTTGAAGGCAGAATTTTTGCGGTCTCCCCTCCTTCTAAAAGTATGGAGGCTTCTTCATCGAAATTGGCAAATTGCTGGAGGTCACTTCCTTCGTTCCGCGCATATGCGGGTAAATCTCCAAGACGTTGTTTTTCCGCCCAACCCCGGGTCATGGGAAAACTCCGGTAAGGATAAACTGATGTAATGATGCGTGGCAGTATCCAGCTAGCTTTATGTAGCGCTGTCTCGATAAACGGTGCAGCTTCTTTTCCAAACCGTTTTTGAAATTCCCTTTTCCAAATTTCAGGAGCGGTATCAGGATTATAGCCGATCCTTCCGAACACCTGAAAAAAATGCCAATATCGCTCAAACTCATGATCATAATATCGATTCGCAGGATTCAATAACTCAAATGGTTTGGCGTCATGAGGTTGTGCTTCCATTTTGGTGGCAAGCGGTTCGTTCACTTCAAAACCATCACCTTCATACAGATGCGTGCTTTCGACAAACCGGCGGACATATTCCGGATCCCCCCACAACAATATTCGTGAGGTGCCGCCATTCCAAAGTCTCCAATGCATTTTATATTGTTTCGGATAACGGAGGAGGTATGCGTAACTATGCCGGATAGGACTTTTTTCAGGATTTGTTTTTGTGGGATGGTAGGGCATGCCCATTTGTTCCATCCAGTATTTGGTAGTAATCCGAAAGTTAACGCCAACCTCCAGCGCACTTTGAATAACCCCTTCAGGCAACTCTTTAGCGCGAAGATCGAGGCGAAGATCAGGAGCGGTGAGTTTCATCATCCGAAAAACATCCAGCCAAAAACCTTCCTGCTCTCCTTCTTTCAGGCCTGATTCATTGTGCATCCGGAATTGTATTCCATCGAGGTCAGGGACGTTTTTCACAAACTTAGCCAATGCAGCTTTGTTGTAAGTGATCAGATTTTCGGCGGTTACACCCCATACCAGACCAGGTTCTGGTTGGGTAGGTGCATCTTTTGTACCCGGTATGCCACCTCCCTGAACACCGCCGCGATAAATGTGATCCCAGATTCCCACGGTGAACCTAAGTCCTCTTTCATGCGCCATCCTGATCAGATTATTCAGCGATGTCAGATTGCGTTGCTGTTCCTGTGGTGTAATGCCCACCATTTTTACATCCGGGAAACCAGGTGTATCAAAAAAATAAGGATAAGGTGGCGCCAGAAAGCCTCCGTTCTCATATCCAAATATAATCACGAGTGAATTGAACCTGTTTTGTACCAGCAGATCAAGGTATCGTGTCCAGTAGGCTGCATCATAAAACCGGCTTTCCCAATAAGCACGATTCATGGTGTAAATTGAAACTGCGCGTTCACTGGCATCCGGTTTCTCTGTAATCTCTTTTACTTCACTCAAAGGAGAACTACCATCACTACCCCAACCTACCTGGTTAGCAACATCCAGCAATGCATACATCAGTCCACGGTCATCATATCCATTTATCACCCAGGCTTGTTTGTTTTGCCAGTCGGTCTTCCAAATCACTAAAGCTTCTGTTACCTGGGGAATTTTATGTCGGCTCTTTAAAAGCATTTTCGCAGCTTCACCTTGTCCGGAGGCAAGACCTGCAATAATCAGCATTTTGCCCTTTGCATCATTCATGGATCCGACCTTTTCAAAAGAAATATTTTTTGCGCTTAATGCATGCGTAAGCTTGGCGATGCCATAACCTACAGAAATGCTGGGTGCTTTATCCGTTATAATAGAGACCTGAGGATCTTCAAATGCCGCGATAGCATTTAAACTCAGCCCAATGAAGAGTACAGAAATGAAAAGTGTTGATTTTTTAAAATAAAGCATTGTTATGAATAATTAAATTTAACACGATATTTTGATCCAATTTCCAAATCTAATTCATGACTTAATTCTTCCAAGGCGTCTTATAATTTTTCAGTTGTTCATCGGATATGTTTGCAAAATGCTTCAATTTGCCGGTTCGTTTTTAAGAAATAATTCCAGCGTTACCAATCCTTCACAACTTTATGGGTTTTAATGTAATCAGGGTCGATTATAATACCTAAACCTGAACCGGTGGGAACCTTCAACACGCCATCATAGCTTGTAATGGGATCGCCTGATTTATATTCGATGGGAATTTGATTGCCGTTGGCATCCCGGGTTGAAAACGTGTCAAATTCCTGATACTTACTGGGATTAGTACAGGCGGAAACAAAGTGCAACATATAAATGTATCCCAGTCCGTATTGGGTTATATGCGGACAGATGGTTTTCCCAAATGTTGCTGCCATCCGCGCCACTTTCATCGAACGAATCATTCCACCGAAATAAAGCTGATCGGGCTGCACAATATCACAGGCATCGTTGGCAATGAGCCAACGAAACGTACTCAGGTGCGACTCCGATTCACCCGTGGATATTGGAATTCTCAACCCTTCCTTTACTTGTTTGAGCTCGTCATACCAACCAAAGGGGACCATTTCTTCCCACCAAGAATAATTGTACGCTTCCAATATTTTACCCATGCGAACACCCCCGTCAACAGTAAATTTATTATTACCATCACACCCGAGAACCATTTCATCTCCAAACGTTTCACGCGCAATCCGAATAAGTTTTTCATTTCCTGCTTTACTGTCTTTATCCAGATGTCCTTCGAGACCAACCCGCATTTTGATAGCTTTGGCTTTCGTTTCTAATAGATCCTGTCTTACAATTTCAAGAGATTCTTCTGGAGGCAGTGCCAGCAGTTCAGGCATTCGACTGCCCTGGTAAACCGCAATGCGCGGGTTGTGAATTTCTCCGATCAGCTGGCCGATGGGCTTTTTCGCGGTGTTACCCAGCATATCGAGCGTTGCAATTTCCAGCGTAGCAAACGCTGTATTAAATGGAACACCTCCTCCTTTGCCGCTGTCACCGGGGATCATGGCGTCCAGGTCGCGCGCATCTTTACCCATAAAACTATTTATCAAACCTTTAAAAACCGGCCAGTTTCTAACGCTCTGGCCCCCGCCACCTTTGGGATTCAGCCCCGTGTGCCCGACTGCAATACCTTCTGCCCCATCTTTAGAACGGACTCTGACCATGAAATTTTCTCTGTCCCGTAACAATTCGATGGTTTGTATTATAACCGGGGAGGTAAATAACTCTTTTTTAAAAACAGGCAGTTTAAGGGCTTCATCCAGATAAGCATATCGGGTTTTAAGGTCCGCTGGAAATGGGTTGGAAATTTTTGTCCCCGATCCGAAAGATGATAATGGGAATGATGCAGCACCCATACCACCCACGGCAGAACTAATAAATTTTCGTCGATTGGTTTTCATGAATTAAGTTTTTGTTTTCAAACTCAGCAGCGCCTTCCAGAAAATTCAAATCTTTCCCGAATGTCTCTTCCATCTTCCAAAGTCCCAGCAAAGCAGTAATGATGGTAAGAAATCCCACAAGACCAGCGCCCGATAAAATTCCAAACTGGTCTTTAAACAGCACGAATAACGGAGTAATAATAATTACGCTGCCCCGTACGAAATTGGGTACAGTAGTGGCAACAGTAGCCCTGAGATTGGTACCAAATTGTTCCGCAGCAATGGTGACAAAGAGCGCCCAATAGCCTGCAGCAAAACCGAGGCAGGCACAAAGTGTGTAAAATATAGTTGTTGAATGCAGGGGAACGAACAAATAAATAACGATCAGGAAAGCCGCCAACAAAATAAACAACAACACTACCTTTTTGCGTCTCTTACAATACTGACTGAAAATTCCACTGGATATGTCCCCGATTGTCAACCCGATATATTCCCACATCACCGCTTTTCCAGCCTCAATGGGACCGTCCAGTTTTAGCGCTTTACCAAATTCCGGGGAGAAGGTCATCAGGATTCCGGCGACAAACCAAACGGGTATACCGATCAGAATACAGCGTAAGTATTTAAAAAACTGTTTGCCGGTGGTGAATAATTGAAAAAAATTCCCTTTCGATACGGGTTGCGTCTTAATCTTTGTAAAAATACCAGACTCAAATACCTTCACACGCATAAATAATAAAACCAGGCCCATACCCCCACCGATAAAGTACGCCACTCGCCATTCAAAAATATCGGTAACAAAATAAGCCAGCACCGCACCCAACATCCCTACCCCGGCCACAAGGGTAGTACCATAACCCCTGATTTCTTTGGGTAATATTTCGGCTACCAGTGTAATTCCCACACCCAACTCGCCGGCCAATCCGATTCCTGCAATGAACCGGAGTATGGCATACTGTTCGACTGTGGTAACAAACCCATTCGCAATGTTTGCCAGCGAATAAATCAAAATGGAGCCAAACAAAACACTGATCCTACCTTTCTTATCGCCAAGCACTCCCCATAAAATGCCGCCCACAAGTAAGCCACCCATCTGGATGCTGAGCAAGTAAACTCCCTCATTCAATAAATTTGCCTCCGGTACACCTAGCGATTGTAGACTTTCTATCCTGATAATACTGAATAAAAGCAAATCATAGATATCGACAAAATATCCAAGCGCAGCTACAATTACTGGAATCTGAAGAAGTTGCCGTAACTTTAAAGACTGCGTCATCACTTTTAGTTACTGTGGTTTTGGCAATTGTTTGCCGTATTATTAATTACAGATGTAGTTGAGTTTCGCCATCCCGCTGTTTTGTTGGTGAAGAACACCAACAAAAGTAGGAGAACACGAAAAAAGCCCAGAGGTGATTTCAAAATTTTGTTACATTCCGATCAGTTTTTCACTTTGATCACGACCTTCTTCACCGGCACATTATCTTCAACCTTCATTCCCGGCCGATGAACATTATCCGGAAAGAAAATAAAAAACTTGCCCGGGATCGCGGTGAGGTTTCTGCCTTTTTCTGCATCATAGAAAATTATATCCCGTTCATCGTTATAGGCCGTCTTTACTTTGGTGGATGAAAGATCCGTCAGACCGATGTACTCTGTCCCTGAAACCACATATTGGAGATCGGTGTATATTTTATGCGATTCATATTGGGCATCCTCATGATTCTTTGAATTGTATAGAGAGACGATGGCAAATACATCTTTACCTATAATTTCATGGTTACCTACTTCAATGGCCGACAAATCCTTATTCTTCAAAAAGTCAAAGGCTTTATTCCAACGGACTTTATTCTGGTGATATCGGGACGCAAATTGTTTCTGATCGATGGAGGGATCAGGCTGCAGGGTTGTTTTTCCTAACCAGTCTTTTCCCTCAAACCAATCCGTAATTTCCTCACCAGACCATGCCTGAGGATTATCTCCCCGTTTGCCGGATGCACATGCCATCATTAAAAAAAATACGGCGACAATAAAAAATGTAGGGAGGTTCATAATTTTAAATTTTAAATTCCTTTTGGGCTCATTTACTTGCCCTTTCTTTAGCCGCGTCGCGTATTGCCCGCCCGGCTGCATCCAAATTTGCCAACCGCATTTCAGAATATTTACGCGACAGAATGACCCCATTCGCGCCCGCCTTAAATGCGGCGAGGGTGGCAGCGTACGTATCCTCAGGAGAGGCCTTTCGACTCCGTTCACCAGTAGGGATACCGATGTCAATGCCGGGAAAAATAAGGCAATTTCCTTTTACTCCTGCCAACGCGCGTTGCGTTTCACGAAATACATACTCAGCAGATAGCCCTTCCATGGCAAGTTTATCGAGCGGTGCCTCATTGCCATAATTCAAAAGATGATTGTTGAATCGCATCAATTCTTCATGCGGGACATCGCGAAATATGGTGGATCCAATATTGCGAATGAAGCTGGCATAACGTTCTCCTCCGCAATTGTTGTAGGCCACTACTTTAAGGAAGTCTGATTTGGTGGCAAGATCCTCATAGCTGCGGGTAGCCCTGAAAAAGGGATTGAACGAGTTTACATGTTCAATATGAAAACCAACTTGAAGGTTTTTATCTACAGCTTTTACCGCCTTGTACACTTCATCCAAAACCTCGTGTTTACCAAGATCAAATAAACGGTCCCAGCCAACGATTTCGGGGTACAGGAGAAACAAACGCTGAAATTCAACGTAGTAGCCATCGCTTGGTCGCTGGTCTTTAAGCGATGCCTGCACAAGTTGGTCAAGCTTTTGATAGCCTTCGCGGGCGCGCATAAAATCAATGCCTTGTTCACGCGCGGCCCGCTGATGGTGCTCACAGAAGCAAGTGGCGCGAGAGGAGTCGATCTTCTGAAAGTGACTGGCTCCAAGGGCATTTAAAAGCGGGCCATTGCGCTCATTGAAAAAAAGAATTCCGTCGATATCATAGGATTTGCAAAGGTCTGTCACAAGCCCGGTCCAAAAGGCGCGAACATCCGGATGAAAAAGACAAAGCGTATTGGTCTTCCTTCCCTGCAGGTCAATCTCGGCACACTCTTTAACCCCCGCAACATCGGAACGCCATTGATCTTCCACAGAACAGAATACTTTCATTCCTCTTTTCTTTGCAGCAGGAAGGACAGCAGCCACAATATCCAGGTTGCCATGTTCCGTGGCCCGCGTGTTTTTAAGCAGGGTATTCCGATAGTACTCAGGATGGGGAATTGCATAATTACCGCCATGGAAAGTTTTTTCGTCTGATTCCTGAGGACCATGATCTGGAAACGGATGTCCGGGAATTTGTCGCCCTGCTAATCCGCGGCCGTAAGTGAAGGTGGTAAGAAAGATCGTGTTTATTGCACCTCGTTTTTGTAAGATATCGAGCACATTTTCTACGCCCTCGTCTACAAACGACACGGCACCGACCTGGATACCATTGATCCTGGAGGGTTCAGGTTGTTTTTTTTCAACAAGTATGGATGCAAAGCCGGACATAGGCCCGGTGGACGCCATGGTCGCAAGGACTGCGCTGCTCTTAATGAAGTCGCGCCTTGAATGGTTGGTTGGTTCTTGTTTCATGGTATGTCTGATTCTATTGCATCTTAAGTTTATTTGTAGTTAAATAAACTCAGTAATTGAGGGCGATACTAATCATAATAAGTCCCCTCCCTATTATAAATAAAGTTTACTAATTAAATTTAGAAAGCAGTGCTAATACTTGCTTGCTTATATTTTTTTAAATCGGTGTCACTTGACCGGGATCAGGGATATTGTGCGCATGTCAAGCAAGGCGCCTTTTTCGGTTTTTACAGCGGGCCTGAAAACCACCTTATGGCTACCCGCAGACAACCGGATGGTTCCAATTTTTTCAGTCTTGTAAGTAAACCATGAACCAGTTTTTCCGATCCTCCCACTCAGTTTTTTCCCGCCGACTTCGAGTATAAAATGTTTACCAGATTCCGGGTCTGAAACTGACCAATCCAGATACACATCATATTTACCATTTCCCCTTACTTCGATATCCCATTCTACCCTATCTGCTTCTGTAAACCATCCAAAGGCTTTCCACTCAGGCATGTACTTTATTTCAGGCCCGATGGCATTGGCGACCTCTGCACGGAGATTCAACTCACCATTATTTTCTGAGCGAACTACTTGCGGATGATTCACGGTGTCACGTTTTAACGTATAGGATACTGGTAAAATCGTATGGACCGCCTCTACAATAATATCCTCCACTTCTTCAGCGAACGGTCCTGGTTTATCATAATAATACATGCTTGACTCAGCTTCATAGCCCCCTTCGCGAATCACGCGACGGGAAGCAATGTAACAGGGCGCATCATTGGCATAGCCATTAATCCATAGTTTATCCGCCCCCAATTCGTTTTTAAGCCGAACTGAGTAATCTGCGACAACCTCTCCGGCTAAATTGATCATGAGTAGGTCATCGCCAAACGCCCAGGTTTGAACAGGGTATGAAAGTTCTGCAGGTATTGACTGGCCACGGGCAAGTCTGTCAAGGGACAGCCGTGCATAATATCCTTTCACCGATTTATCTTCTGTTTGCTTAATTAATTCGGATACGTCAGGCACATGGGCAAAAGGTAATTTAACCCACTTGATACGTCCTTGAGGGGGCGAGGACAGTGGCTGCAACGGAGAGGCCAACAGCTTTTCAACATGGTTGGAAATCTCTTGTCCGTACAACCTGACATGTTCCATGGTGCCTCGTGGATCCGGATTCGCATCCGCGCCACACCCGATGGCAACCATCGCAATAGCACCCGGATGATTACCTTCAATAAGTCTTTGTGCCTCCCCCATCCAGTCGCCATGCACTTTGTTTACATCACCTCCAAGGGTTGTGCCATGACACGCGTAATTTACCAGGACTGCCTTCAACGTTCCATTCTCATCGGTGACGCGCAGCAAGGGAAGAGATGGATCCACGGGACCACCCTGAGGACGGCGATTTTTTGCAAATCCGGCCTGGCCTTGTCCCCAGCTCACGGATGAGGGGCTCCGGTTTTTCATAGCCTCCAATGCTACCTGTTCAAGCTTTTGACTCAGTTGTTCGGTGTATTCAGCAATCCGTATTAAATGATCCACCGCGAGCATGGAATCACTAAAAGTTTTACCTCTGTATTGAAGGATATTGAGTGTATTGCCCAATTCAGGACCCCCATGCGTGTGGGAAGCACAGATCACGAGACGTGCAGCATCAATTCCAATTTTCGCGGAAAGCTGGTCTGTTAATTTGCGCGTAATATTCGCCGGAATTCCAAGCAGATCTACCGTTATAAAAATGGATGGGCCCTGGGCGTCCGTACCGAAGGCCATCGCTTTAGCTCCGAGGGGTTGGAGAATTCCTTCGGATTCTGTTTTTTTTCTGATGCCATACCCTGCCAGGCGAATGGGCCCGGTTGGTGTAATGTCGATTCTCGCCACGCCAACCTCCATCAACTCCCCCGACCTTGCAATGGGTTGTGCGGATACAACATCACCCGCTACAAGCAAGACGCCGACCATTAACCAATTAAATAAACCTTTTCGCGTTATGTTGTTTTTCAAGGGTGGAATGAGTCGCTGATTTAATTTCATTTTTGGTGGTAATTGTTTAGAAGTAATATTATCGGTAATTTATTGGTGACCATCTTTATCAATCAGTATTCTTTAGAAACGTTAGCAAATCTGCCATTTGTTGCTGGTTGATTTGTTTTTCCAAACCCGGTGGCATTGCCGAAGTATCAAGCGCCTTTAAGGATTTTACATCATTGCGTGCGATGACAGCTTCCAAACCTCCCGGATAACGCAACGTAATGGCAGAGGGCGTCTGAGATAAAATGATCCCCTGCTTTACTTCACCAGAATTTAATTCCACAGCCCACAGATCATAACCATTGGCAATAGAAACAGCAGGATCGAGAATGTTCAGGATGAGATTGGAAGGTAACCAATTCCTGACCGTCGAAAGATCAGGTCCAAAAGGTTTGCCTTCTACGCCTCCCATTTGATGGCAAAGGGAACAGTTTTTTCGAAAGATTTCCCTGCCATGAACTTCATCTCCTTTCAGATCGATCACGGCCTCATACTGCTTAATGAGTGCCTGACGTTGATTGTCATCTTTGGTAAGGAGAAAACGAGCGCGGGATTTCAGGCTGTCAGGAATATCTCTCATCAGCGTGACACTTCTCGACCAACCCAGGTTGTTCTCCTGGACGCGTCCATTTTCGATGGCTTCCAATAAAATTCTGAGACGAGGCACATTGAATGGGTAGACCAGGAATGTATTCAACGCCGCGTCCCGGATTTCTGGTGTTAGTACGTCCCACTGCTGAAGAACATAACGACTAACGGTTGTATCCGGGATTTTACTGAGGGTTTTCAGTGCAGCGAGCTGAATGGGAAGTGGTTCGCGGGGGACGATTAAATTTTTTAATAGCGAAGTGTACTGATCAGGGTTAGTTAAACCGAGAAACTCAATTGCTCCCGCCCGCTGTTCAGAGGAAATTGCCAAATCCGAAGCCATGTGTTCAGCTTTCATCAACGCAACCTTTGTCTGGGAGTCTTGTGGAATTCCTGTCTGCTGCAATATATGCAAACAAGCTAACCGTACTTCGGGTACCGTACTTTCCATAAAACTTTTGACAAGCGATTGCTGAATGTTTTTCAAAGAAGGTAATGGAATCTTCCTGTGTTTTAAACCCTCCGATAATCCTTCCAAAACTGACACCTGCCAGAGGTTTTTTTCATCAGCCACTGGGGCAGTGGCCCTCCTGACAAGCATGAAAAAGTCTTCCGGCTTATCGTTTGCTGCAACCATAGCGGCCAGCCGCTGGACAAGGGAAGTGTACACGGGAGTGTACCGCTGAAAGATTGCACTCAACAATTCATCCTTTTGCGAGGACGTTGCGGAAAGTGCAGCCACCTGAACCCAGGGGTCATTCACATCCAGGAATAATAATGACTCGCGCACTCTTGCGGCCGCCCGTGTTTCAATAAATCCTAACGTACAAAGTAATTGATATCGCACCTTCGAGGCAGGGTCATTTTTGAGGGCCAACAGACCGTCAACCAAAGAAGATGAGGCCTTCAGGTGCGGTTCAGCCAGCTTGATCGCATTTTCACGCACACCAGCATTGGGATCCTGTAAAGCCTTTCTTATTAATTCAACCTTTAGCTGATGCATTCCCTCCAATGTCCACAGGGCATGGACTCTGCCTATCGGCGAACCCGAGTTCGTAGCCATCATCACCAGGTCGGGTACAATCGCCTGATCGTTCCGGTCAACCAGGAGGCGCTGCGCATTTCGCCTCCACCATATGTTGGGGTCTCCCAGCTTCTCCACCAGTAGCGACAGGGTTGCGTCTGTCAGCGTGGAATTTTTTTGAAAGTTTGGTGGCTTTGTTCCCTTCGGTGTTATCCTGTAAATACGGCCCTTGTCACTTCCATTGTAAAGATTTCCGGATTTCACAACTTCTTCTGCCATCCACTCCGGACCTTCAATTATCTGCCGGTAATAATCAACAATATAAAGCGCACCCTCCGGACCAATATACATATTTACGGGCCTGAACCAGGCATCGGTCGAAGCGAGAAACTCCTGGTTGTTATAGAGACGACTGGCAGTGAAAGTCGAACCCTTATTTTTGATCACATCCGCGTGGACAAGGTTGCTCACAGGTTCCGCGACAAAGGTAACACTATCAAAAAGTGGCGGGAACAAACCACCCTGATACGGTGTGACGCTACAGGCAGAAGTAAAAACCCCTACATCCGTCAGCAACTGGTGCTCCGGACTTTTTGTAATGGGATACACCTCTGCAGATTCACCGTGATCTGATAGCGACTGGGTTGCCTCCGAAACCAGTAGATCTCTATTGCGATTCAGATACCGCGCTGCGATCACTTCCTGATAAATATGATTTGAGTTATTTACCAGAAAGTGATGACCCCAGTTATCAAAGCTATGACCAAACTGCGTCTGACCAGAGGTCATCTCCAGTTGATTGCCTTCTGGCCGGAAACGGATCATATGACCACTGGCATTATCAGGAATTCGTGGGCCCTCTGGTTTTCCAGAATAGTATATATCCCCCTCACCGCTCCCCGGTCCATTGCCAAGGTAGATCCAATTGTCTAACCCATATACTGGATTATTCACGTTCGATTCGAGATCCGTGGAATCAAATCCGGTGAGCAGAACTTCTCTGATATCAGCACGGCCATCTCCATTTGAATCTTCCAGGTATAGAACATGAGGTGGATCAGTTACTAAGACACCCCTCTTCCAACTGGTTAACCCGCTGGGCATAATGAGTGAATCTGCAAAGACCGTGCTCTTGTCCATCATACCATCACCATTCGAATCGGTGAGTAATTTTATTTTTCCTGTCCCACTTTTGTTAAATGGATTACCACGCATTTCAACCACATACAGATGACCATATACATCTATCTCCATGGCCACCGGGTCTTCTATCAGTGGTTCACTCGCTACTAATTCAATTTGAAAACCTGGTGCCACTTGAAAAGTACGAAGGGCATTCTCCGGGGAAACATTTGAGCTACCTATCCGGTCGTCCGTTTGGCAACCATAACTTACGAGCAGTAAAACACAAAAAAAGAAAACCCTGTAGCCACGCATTTTCAAGCTCTTGGAAATGTTTATCATAAGAAATGAGCTTGGATTTTTTTTGTAAAATAAAAGGTGCGGCGTCAATACTGAATAATATAATTTTAAGCTGAAGCTGGGATAGGAAAAACAATTCATTTGATTCCTTACCAACCTCATATGATCAAACAAGATCGTGTCACCTGAATATCACATCGTATCAAAATAATCCATTGATAAGGTTTGATGCGTGAAGTCAATTGGACTTAGCTTATCGTCTCGACCTCCTCCCACTGTTGATTGTCAACAGATTTCTCAAGAGCCTCCAGTACCGCTATACCTTTCAATATATTCTGATGAGTGCGTGGTTCTTTTCCTGTGCGGAACATTTCAACCATATCCAAATATGCTTTTCCGGGTTCCTCTTCCTGCTTGCGTGGTTTGAGCAGGGTAATGCCACTTTTTGTTTCGGCATACATTTCAAATTTGTATGTCATATTCAAAAAGATTAAGGTAGCCAGCATTCCACTTCCAAAAGCAAGATCGGCAGTTGCGTTTTTGCCATTTCTTGTTACACGGACTTTCACTATATCATCACCGAAAATATACATCAGGGGTTCTACCAGGTGAACACCATAGAAAAACACTCCGCCATAAACAGAATTTATATCCACAGGCCCATAACTTACAATATGAGGAATATCCCCTAAAGTGGCTACTTGATTTTTAATATCCAGCATATCATTGGAATGAGCAAGGGTACTGTACGACGTGACAGGCGTTCCTACCTGACGCGCAAGTGCCAGAAACTTTTTACCCTCAGAAACCCTGTAACAAAACGGCTTGTCAATAAAAGTCGGAATACCTGCTTTCACAAATGGGATTGCCGCCTCCAGATGATACTTCCCATGTCGGTGATCAACGATCAGCGCGTCAATGTTACCCAACATTTCAGTCGGATCCTTCACCATAGCAGGGATGCTACCCTTCTCCATGGCAATTCTCGCAAATTCTTCCGTCTCTCCCCAAACGTACTTCACTTCTACACCAGGAAATTTTTTGTCTACATTGAACATTTTTCCAAAACCCGCAGTATGCGAATTCTCCGCTCCGATAATTCCTATCCGGACAGCCTTAGATTTTTCCTGAGCAGACGGCTCCGCAAAAATCGAGGATGAGGTTAAGAGAACGGGAGCCAAAATTGTACTCCCGCTGATTTTTCTAATGAATGACCTTCTTGAATTCGTAAACATTTTTTATAGCATCTGATAGAAAAAAATCTTCGGCAAAATGGTATTCTCTCCCTTCGCCACGCAACTAAATACTTCCTGCAAAGAGATTTTGGATCTATAAGATTTTAAAGCACAACGCCTAATTAGCGACCATCGCATGTGGATCCAGCACATACTTCTTAGCTGCCCCCTTATCAAAGTCTTTATAACCTTGTGGCGCATCTTCCAGGCTGATTACCTGAACATTGACTGCTTTTGCAATCTGTATCTTATCATACAAAATGGCCTGCATCAATTGACGATGATATTTCATCACCGGACATTGTCCCGTAAAGAAAGCATGTGATTTCGCCCAGCCCAATCCAATCCGTATGTTTAGCATTCCTATCTTGGCTTTTTCATCCTTCGCACCGGGATCACCCGTGACATAAAGTCCTGGAATACCAATGGCTCCTCCTGCCCGGGTAATATCCATGACGGTGTTCAGCACTGTAGCGGGATGTTCGTGGCCGCAATCATGTCCATGTCCGCGCGCTTCAAATCCTACGCAATCCACCGCTGCATCTACTTCGGGTACGCCCACAATGGCATGAATTTGATCAGCAATCGGATCATCCTTTCGCAAGTCAATGGTTTCGCAACCGAAGCTGCGTGCCTGTGCTAATCTTTCGGGAATCATATCGCCTACGATGACACACGCCGCTCCTAACAACTGGCAAGAAGCCGCACAAGCCAATCCAACAGGTCCAGCCCCTGCAACATAAACAATGGAACCCGGACCAACACCAGCTGTTACAGCACCGTGGTAACCGGTTGGAAATATATCCGACAAGAGGGTCAGGTCTTTGATTTTTTCCATAGCCTGGTCTCGATCGGGAAATTTCAGAAGATTAAAATCCGCATAGGGCACCATGACATATTGGGCCTGACCTCCTACCCAGCCCCCCATATCCACATAGCCATAAGCGGCACCTGGTCTGGCTGGATTAACGCTCAGGCAAATACCGGTTCTACCTTCCTTGCAGTTCCGGCATCGCCCGCAGGCAATGTTAAACGGCACAGAAGCAAGGTCGCCTACTTGAATGAATTCCACGTCCCTGCCCGCTTCAATCACTTCACCTGTAATTTCATGTCCTAGTACCAGACCTGCAGGTGCCGTGGTTCTTCCCCTGACCATGTGCTGATCGCTGCCGCAAATATTCGTGGTAACAACTTTTAAAATAACGCCGTGGTGACATTTACGGTCTCCGAGAGCAAGTTTTGGAAAATCTATGTTTTGCACTTCTACTACACCGGGCTTAATGTAGGCTACTCCTTTGTTACTGGCCATGATCTGTTGGTTTATGGTGAATGTATTAAGATAAAAATAGGATGAGGGTAAAGTTTACGTATTAATATTTGTAAAATCAATTGCTGAGTACATTATTTTACTTTTTTAAGTGTCAATCCCTCCGAAAAACTAAATGATCAGTTCATTAAAGTATAACATCACGAGATTAGTTTAATCCTTCGCACATTGTCTTCCAGGTGTAAATCCTTTTGATTGACGCATTCTTTTGTAATTTCCTGAGGCAAACATTTGTAATTTTCGTTTCATTAAGATTTACAGCTTCGAGGTATTGCAGCCCTTCAAGATAATCGCTGATACCATCGGAGATAGGATTTTTCTCAAGGCGAAGTTTTTCCAGATTCTCCATGTCCTTAATAATTCCAAGCTCGCTTTCCGTAGCATTATTATCTGAAAAATTAAGCCAGATGATATTCCTGACCAGGGGTTTTAAATCATTTTCGAATTCAATGATTTTTTTACCAGAACGGGAAGGCAGGGTTACATCTAACATGAGTGGCTTTTGAAACATTACCCGGACTACCATTCCCGTTTTACGAAGATTCTCAACTAAAGTCATGTCCAGGGTATCGGGTATATTTGAATTTACATGCTGACCTGCCAGCCGAATCATTTCTCCATAACCGCCCAACTCAAGTACTGATGCCAATAGGGGTTTAATCTGTGCATGATCCTTTAATTCAGCAATTTTCTTTTTTTCAACAGCCATGGCTTTTTCAATCCACCACCGAATGACCTCTGTCTCCATGCTGGTAAGGGGTGTTTTCCCATCAGCGGGCATAAAATCATCATGGGCCGCATCCAGAGTTATGCGTCTGAATAATTCGCTTTCCTCCAAATTTCCAGGCACAACGGATGGTCCATGCTTTCCTCCCTTTAACATCGTCGCCAGATTTTCCATAGACAATTGCCCTTTTTTCTTATCACGTCTATGGCACTGGAAACATCGCTTTTCCAATATCGGGTGTACGATATCCTCAAAGATCATGGCATCTTCGACCAGTTTCGGTTTCTGCCGTTCCTGTTGCATCAGTGTTTGTAAGGTAATGTAATTGCTTCCGTGCGTGAGATTGGCGCCCTGGTGTCCAGTGTAAATGAGGAACAAAAATATCGTGAGGGCGAGGGTAGAAAAAATCCCACGGGGTAGAAGTATGATTTTTCTGAAGAAAGCTGTCGTCAATCCATACAAAATACCCGCCATCAGAGTGAGCAATATGCCGGAAGTTTTATGATTTGATAACGTTTGTTCGTCGTAATCTCCTGTACGCGATAAAAGGAATCCCAACACGCAAGCTGCTACCCCAAAGGAAAATCCCATCAATAAAGTAAAAGGGACAGCTCCCTTTAAAAATGCATACTTATTGCGATACGATACCCCTTCAAATATAATGGCGAGAAGTAAGAAGCCAATTGGAAAATGAACAATGAGTGGATGCATTCTCCCTAAAAAAGTAAAAATATCCAGCAGTATCATCAGCCCGTATTTGATTTGGTGTCTGGCGCAAACTTTTTGAATGTCATGCGAGAATATCGGTAATAACTTTACCCTCTACATCCGTCAAACGGAATCTTCTTCCTTGAAATTTATAGACCAGCCGCTCATGATCAACGCCCATCAGGTGCATGAGTGTCGCCTGGAAATCATGTACATGAACGGGATTACTGGTAATGTTATAGCTGAAGTCATCGGTTTCTCCATAGCTGAAGCCAGCTTTTACTCCTGCCCCAGCCATCCACATCGTAAAACATCGGGGGTGGTGATCGCGTCCATAGTCGTCTGCCGTCAGCTTACCCTGAGAATACACAGTGCGTCCAAACTCTCCTCCCCAAATGACAAGGGTATCCTCCAGCAGACCTCTTCTTTTAAGGTCAGTGATCAATCCTGCAGTTGCCTGGTCGGTGTCCTGGCATTGGCGGGCAATTCCTTTTGGCAAACTTCCATGCTGATCCCAACCCTGATGGTATAATTGAACAAACTTGACATCCTTTTCCAACAACCGGCGGGCTAAAATACAATTGGCCGCATAGGTTCCCGCATCCCGGCTGCCTGGTCCGTACAGGTCAAAAACTTCGTCAGGTTCATCGTCAATATTGACTACCCCAGGAACAGAAGTCTGCATCTTATAAGCCATTTCATATTGCGCGATTCTGTTTTCAATTTCAGGGTCATGGTAGAAATCATTCTGCAACAGGTTGAGTTTTGAAAGATATTCCAACATTTCTTTGCGGTTTGCACCATCATATCCTTCAGGATTATTAAGAAACAGAACAGGGTCTTTGCCAGATCTGAACTGACAACCCTGGTGCCTGGAGGGAAGGAATCCATTTCCCCACAACCTTGCATAGAGGGGCTGATCTTTGGGAGCATTTTTGGAAACTAAAACAATGAAGGTTGGCAGATTTTCATTGTCTGAGCCCAGTCCATAACTCACCCACGAACCAATGGAAGGCCTCCCCGGAAGCTGGTTCCCTGTTTGAAAAAAAGTAATTGCAGGATCATGGTTGATGGCTTCAGTGTACAGTGATTTTATAATGCATAAGTCATCTACCACCT
>JBDSIM010000022.1:0-11612 GCA_039917935.1 Cyclobacteriaceae bacterium
AGATCCTTCTCCGCGTTATACACCAGCCGGTCGACGCGCTCTTCAATGAGCGCTTTTTGCCCCTCCACAGTCACGGCGGCAAGAACTTGCGGGGTAGGACTAATGATGATATTTCCCAGGTTGACATTCTCATTCTTTCCCTGGATTTTAACCGTCAATGTTTCCGATTCGAAACCTATAAAAGAAATCTTCACCTCGTAATTACCGGGCGCAATTCCGGAAATGGTGAACTGCCCTTTTTCATCACAGATGGTTCCATCAATGGGTACCCCTGTTGCAGGGATGGCCAATGCCACGTTGGCAAATTCAACTGGCTTTTGTGATAGGGAATCTATGACAATTCCGGAAATTTTCCCGTTTCCCTGGGCGGTGGCCCCGAAACCACATAAACAAAGAAATAAAAAAGTAAAAATCTGTTTCATGAATATGGAGGTATGTTGTGTTATGTTCATTTCCGGCACTGCCAGAATGCCCATTAACTACCACAACGCCAAACTAAGCGTATAGTTTCCGAATTTGCCCGGTATTAGACTAACGGGAATATTGGCTCGACATCTCTGGCAATTATTCGACAACCCCATATGAGACTTAATGCCCTCATTCTGTCGAACAATTTTTTTCAACGGTCGAAAATAGACCATGATCCATCCACAGCTCATTTTGAAGGTCTACCTTTATTAAAATTATCACTGGAGAACGCGCTATGCAAAAATTCTTACATCGCAACAGGGTAGTACTATTGCATCTTTCTTTCTGGTGTGTCAATATTTCTTTTTTCTTTTATCAGATCACTTCTCGTCAACGGGGCCCGGATGTCATCGACTGGCCTGAGGTTTTCACTATAGTCTCGATCCATGTGTTTTTTGTCATGTTAATCGGCTATCTTAACTATTTCATTTTACTACCAAATTTTCTTAAAAATAAAAACGCTTGGCAATATCTGTTTCAATTTCTCGCCACTTTTGCCATTCTCATAACGATACGCCTGGCGGCAGGAAGGTATTTTATTGACGGTTTCCGCGGGGAGGCACTTTACTTGTATAGCACCCGTTTCGTCGTTCAGGTAGTAACGACCAACCTTTTCATTGTCATTTTTCTGGGTATGATCCGGTTTGCAGTTGAATGGTTCGAGTTCGAGGCGAAACAGAAAACGGTAGAGAACGAAAGGCTTACTGCCGAATTAAATTTTCTGAAGGCACAGATCAATCCTCATTTTTTATTCAACACGCTCAATAATTTGTACTACCTGGCTTATACACAGTCGCCCAATACCACGGAGGTTATTGCCAAGCTATCCCAAATGATGCGATATATGATCTACGATACCAATCATCAGCTGGTACCGTTGAGTAAAGAGATTGAGTATATGGAGAATTACATCAGCTTGGAACGGATGCGTCTAAATGATCAGATTCCCATTGAGTTAAAAATTGATGGAGGTAACCCGCAGGATCTGTTGATCGCGCCGTTAATTTTTATTACTTTTCTTGAGAATGCTTTTAAACATGGTGTCAGTAATAATCAACCGAAGGCCTGGGTAAATATTTCTATTGACATTAAGGGCAAAGAATGTGTTTATCAGGTGGAGAACAGTAAAATTCCGTTTACAAAGGCTGTAACCGATGACAAGCCGGGCATTGGCCTGCAAAACGTTAAGCGCAGACTGGACTTAAGTTATCCTGAAAAATATACGCTCGCCGTTGAGAATCTGTCAGATCGTTATTCGGTAAAACTGAACATATTTTTAGCTTGAAATTAAAATGTCTCATAGTGGAAGATGAACCCATGGCGAGAAACCTGCTGGTGGAGTATGTGAAAAAAGTGTCCTATCTGGAATTGATCCAGGCTTCTTCTAATCCCTTGCAAGCGCTCGAGATTTTGCGAAATAACGAGATCAATTTAATGTTTCTCGATATCCAAATGCCAGAAATTACCGGCATCACATTACTAAAGACCTTACAAAAAAAGCCCCTTGTCATCCTGACGACTGCTTATTCTGAATATGCTTTGGAAAGTTATGAATTAGATGTAGTTGATTATCTACTGAAACCCATAACGTTCGATCGGTTTTTGCGTGCCGTTGACAAAGCCAGTCAACGGATCAGCAATCCTGTAGTCCCTTCTGAGCCTTCGGTTTCAGACACAGGAAAGCCATTTGTTTTCATTAAAGATGGAACCAAGCTGGTGAAAATTAACTATGACGATATTCTGTTTGTCGAGGGGCTGAAAGATTATGTAACCATTGTTACGAAAACGCAGAAGGTGGTGAGTTTGCAACGTCTCAAATCGCTTGAAGTGCAGTTACCAGCCGATAAATTTATCCGTATCCATCATTCCTATATAATAGCCTTAAAAGCTATTGATACCATTCACAAGGGTGAAGTTCAGATTGGAACCAATTTTATTCCCATCAGTGAATCCTACAAAAAAGCTTTTAAGGAATTCATTGAAAAAAATCAGATGCAGTGACATTCCGCAAAGATTTTTTGCAGAAATAGAAATCTCTTATACATTTGCAGTCCCAAAAAGAATGGGGATTTCGCCCTTAAAAGGAAGATTTCAAGGGGAGCTTAGCTCAGCTGGTTCAGAGCATCTGCCTTACAAGCAGAGGGTCGGGGGTTCGAACCCCTCAGCTCCCACACTACATATAACTAATTGATTTCAAGGCTGCTACAATCGGCAGGGCCTAATTTTCTCGGTCGACCCATATGTGCCGAGCCTACGGCTCTTGGTTTTTTGTGGACTTTCATGGATGGACTGAAGTCCATCCCTACAAGATCTTCCCAGCCTCCAGCTCTCAATTAATTCTGCATTCCCTTGGTTCGAATAAATTTGTAACTAATTGATTTCAAGGCTGCTACAATCGGCAAGACCTAATTTTCTCGGTCGAGCCATATGTGCCGAGCCTACGGCTCTCGGTTTTTTGCGGACTTTCATGGATGGACTGAAGTCCATCCCTACAAGATGTTCCGAGCCTCCAGCTCTCAATTAAACAGGAATTTATTAGTTTTCCCGATAATCCTGGGTAACGAGAACATATTATAACAACGGATGCGATCCGTTATCTGGTTTCGAATCTTTTTTTGACATTTCAATTATTGCAATGGCAAACACATACCACCAGGTTTATATTCAGATCATTTTTGGCGTAAAATACCGGGCGGCGATACTGGAAAAAGAATGGCGAAACAACGTTTTGGGAGTCATCGGTAATCTTATCAATGAAACCGGTTGCAAGACTATTATTGTAAATGGCCTTGATGATCATGTACATTGTTTCCTGGGATTGAAACCAGTGATCTCTATGTCCGAACTCATGAAATCCGTCAAGGCAAAATCATCAAAATATATCAATGACCACAAATTAACCCAAAGCAGGTTTGAATGGCAGGAAGGGTATGGGGTATTCTCCTATAGTCAATCGCAGATCGATGCGGTTTACCAGTATATCCTAAACCAGGAGGCACATCACAGAAACCAAACTTTCAAAGATGAATACATAGAATTTCTGGAAAAATTTAAGGTAACATATGAACCGCAATACATTTTTCAAGAGTTAGAATAAAACGTCCAAGCCTCCGCATCTCCAATTGAGCTGGAATCTATTGGGCTACCTCCACCAAAGTTCCGGAGGAACGAAAAATATATTGTAGCAACGGATTTCAATCCGTTGAAAAACATATTGTAGCGACGGATTTTAATCCGTTGAATTGTTCCGCGCGCTGAACGCGACCATGATCGGCGGCCATTGATTAAACTTCTTTCATCAAAGGAAGGATAACATAAAAACTCGCCCCTTCCTGGTCACTCGATTCTGCCCGTATGACTCCGTTGTGATAGTTTACAATTTTTTTGCATAATGTTAATCCGATCCCCGTGCCAGGATAGCGGGTATTCAAGCGCTGGAAAATGATAAATATTTGCTCAGCAAAATTTTGGTGAAATCCGATTCCATTATCTTTTATGGTTATCTCACAATAGGGAATTTCACTGTTCAGGCCAGGGTAGGGTTTAATTTCTTCCGGTAAAAGTGTTCGGGAAGTAATAAGAATTTCGACCGTTGCGTCAGTCTTCGAAAATTTAAGTGAGTTGCTGATGAGGTTATTAAAAAGCTGGTTAATCAAAACAGGCGCAACTTTTAAAACAGGTAGATTGCCTATATTGATGACTGCATGCTTTTCCAAAATAAAAAAATCCAGATCCTTTAATACAATCTTTAAAATGCCCTTCAAATCGGTTACTACAAAATCATCATCAACACTAAGGATGGTTGAAAAGTTAAGAACATCATTGATGAGACGAGACATTCGGCTCGTGGAGGAAGAAATTTTTCTGACAACTTTTTTGGCCTCATCCGATAATTCTTTCGTAAAACGCTCAGCCAACAAGCTTGAAAAAACCTGAATTTTTCGAAGTGGTTCCTGCAAATCGTGTGAAGCTATAAAGGCAAACTGATTCAGATTCTCGATCGAACGCTCAAGTTCGATATTTGTTTTCTTAAGAGACAACGTCCGTTCGTGTATTTGTTTTTCCAACTCTTCAGAAAAGATTTTCTGATCAACAGCCTCAATTTTTAATTTCTGCTCCGCCTTTTTTCTTAATGTTATATCATCGATGGCTAATAAAATCAATCTATTATCCTTATCCCTTTCAATTGGCTGGGCATTAAAGCACAAATGCCGCTCGCCCAGATCGGCAAAAGTACAGGCAACCTCCCATTCCAGGTACTTGGATTTGTCAGTTTGTATTCTAAATAAATGTGAGCGCAGGATTGGTATATCCCATTGGCCATTTTGTAATTCAAATAAAATTCTTCCGGTTGTTTCCTCTTCCCTTAATTTAAAAATTTTATAAAAGGACTGATTGGCAGTAACTATTCGAAGGTCTTTATTCAGTATCAACAGCGGCTCATGCAGCATAGATACCACTGCCTCTGCAAATTGTCGTGATTGCATTAATTGTTCATTGCGGTCATATAACTCCTGATTCACAATAATCAACTCTTCGTTGGTACTTTGTATTTCTTCTTTGGTAGTTTCAAGTTCCTCATTCAGGCTCTGCAATTCTTCACTGCCACTGAGCAATTCTTCGTTTGCACTTTGTAGCTCCTCATTGGCGGCCTCCTGTTCTTCGGTAATGGTTCGCATATCCTCCCTGGTTTCCCCAAGGTCTTTCTCTAACTGTGCGATACGAAGGTCTTTGCTGTCTTTGACTGTTTCCGGCGAATTGGTGAAATCAATTATTGGCGAAATAACATTTTCTTCCTGAAACAGAATTAAAAAATACGGTTCAATGGTATTCCTCAATGGAATTACCTCAAGCGAAACTGATTTCCTTCCTTTGTCAAAAGTAATCCCATCCTTAATAACCTGCTCATTGCTATTTTTTGCTTTATGCAATGCCGTGCGCAACTCGTTTGACAAATTCTCACGGGCCATTTTTAAAACGTTCAGTGTGGTTTTCCCGGCAGGGGCCTCAAGGTAAGCGCCTGTTGCCCCACGAAATTGAACAATATCCAATTGTTCGTTTACAATAACCCCTACCGCAGAATATTTGAACAGGATGATATCATCCACGTTCTTTTGAAAATCATCTCCTTTCAGTTCGTTCCTGGAAAATGGGTTTGCACTTGCTTTTCTGGCTACGACCTCTTTTGCTCTAGCCAGGGATAAACTTCTTCCAACTACAGGCTTCTTAATAAAAACTTTTCCAAATTTGGAATGCATGAAGAGGTCGGAAGTATGGGCGATGTTTTCTGATTTTCCCAACATCAAAAAACATCTATCATTTAAGGCATAATGAAATGTAGCAAACGCTTTTTTCTGCAAAAATGGTTGCATATAAATCAGCACATTCCGGCAACTGATCAGGTCGACTTTCGAAAAGGGTGGATTTTTCAGGAAATTATGGTGTGCAAACAGGCATAAATCCCTGATGGTTTTAGTGACCTGGTATTTTCCACCTACCTTATTAAAATATTCTTTCAGTCGGGCTTCTGAAACGTCGTCCACTTCATTTTTGCCATAAATACCAGCCCTGGCCTTGGCAATTGATATTTCGGATATGTCTGTAGCAAATATCTGAATTTTGATGGAGGACGCTTTTTCTGCAAGCTTTTCGTGTAAACAGATCGCGATGGAGTAAGCTTCCTCACCCGTTGAACAACCGGCAACCCAAATACGCAGGGGGTTAGTCACGGACTTATTCTGAATAATTTCAGGAAATACATTGTGGCAAAGGTCATCAAAAACTTGTGGATCGCGGAAAAAGGAAGTGACCGGTATCAGAAGATCCTGGTACAATAAATCCTGCTCTGGTTTATTTTCCCTCAGGAAATTTAAATAATCATTCAGATCCACACTTCCCTTAAAGGCCATCCTGCGCATAATGCGTCTTTGAATAGTGGATTGCTTATAATAAGTAAAATCCACCCCATTACGAACGCGGATCATGATCAGGATTTTTTTAAACACCTCTTCCGCTGACGAGACGGAATCATGGTTATCACCCTTCAGTATCTGCCTGAATTTCGGGATAATTTCCAATAACTTCTCCATGATCTTGTCAGGCGGAAGTATAAAATCCACTACACCAGTATCAATCGCACTTAAGGGCATGCCATCATACGCGGCAGTCATATCCTGGGCAAAAGTAACACCACCCTGTTCCTTGATAGCCTTTAGCCCTAAGGTACCATCCGACCCGGTACCCGATAATACTACCCCTATTGCATGGTCTTGGTGTATTTCTGACAAAGACTTGAAAAAAACGTTGATTGGAAAATATTTGAGAGTCTTTGGCGGCCGGGGAGATAGTTTTAAGACGCCATCATTTGCCACCAGCATCTTATTAGAAGGAATAATATAAATGTGATCAGATTCAACCTTCACATTATCCTGAATTTCATGCACAGGTAAGCGTGTAAGCCTTTGTAAAATCTCGGATAAAACACTTTCATGAAGCGGATCTAAATGCTGTACGAGTATATAAGCCATTCCTGACTGTTCAGGAATGGTTTTAATCAGCTGTTTAAAGGCATCCAGGCCACCGGCAGAAGCACCTATTCCTACGACAGGAAAAAGATTAGCAGAAAGTATTTTATTTTCCTTAATGGAATCCATCACTCATTTTTCAGTGGAAAAATAGAAAATCATAATTTACCTCAATTTTACGGATTCCCAAGAAAATACAAGTTTTTACTTTCATTCCCCATGAACCTGACAATTTGGAATACGTCACTACCTTTTCATAGCCCCAACCTTGGATACATTCAGCCATTACGATCTTCTTTCCCACTCGAAGGTTTTTCATGAATTTTGGTCTTTTGACTTCAAAAATCATAGGCAGGTTAAAATAATTAGTGAGCATCAGCAGACCGTTCAGATCATTTAACTTATTTCCAAACCAATTTTTCAGACAGCCCGACGAGGTATTCTATCTATCGCTGGCTGTGATTATATAAAGTAAAAAGATCGCGAGCAACGAGTACGGAAATGAGTTACTCAATTTGACTTTTAGAAATATTGCCGCATCGACACCAGGTATCACATTTTGATTGCCTACTTCTTCATCTTCGTGGCCCGTACTCTTTCCTTTCCTGCCCCGATTCCAGTGCGCCTAAGTCCGGAGCCTTTCCACCATAACCCTCGTTGATATTGGGTAAATAAATTCCTGCATCGATTGCTTTAGTCGAGGGTTTCAAACGAAAATCATAATTCTTAATAGCATAAATATGGCCTGGTTTGGCAGGGTCTGGCATAGGTACATTTTCAAATATCTCTCCGTCCAACTCTACACCATGCATTTCAAAGCCGGTCTGCTTTCTGAAGTCTTTCAATGTTTCACACTCAGCAAACGTGAGTTCGTTATCATCAGCATGATTGAGGGAATCATGTGGGGGGTAACGCAACCGGTATTTCACTTTCCCGTTTTTTTTGCGATATCCATTGTAATCGATGGTTGAATAATTAGTGTAGGTGGTACCGCTTAGCGCCGGGCGATTATCAAAAGGGCCAATAAACAGATTGTTTTTGAAATGGCCATTTGAAAAATTATTGATGGCTGCTTCTGCCACAAAAGTATTGTGATAGGTCAAAATACCCGCCGGTCGAATCGTATATTTCATGGCGGTGCCTGGAACGTTGTAGCAAATATTCCTGATGAAATATACGGGTCCTCCAAAAACCGGTTGAGCACTTAACGCAGCGTGGTAGGCATTAAAACCTCTGTTCTCAAAGACACGGATATTATGCGAGCCTCCATCCGCTTCAATAAAATCATCTGACATATTAAATATGTCATTGCGATAAAAATCAATGGAGACGGATTTCTTCCCAGGCTCTGGCAAGCCATGCGTATCAACACAAATGCCATCATGAAAAAAAGCGATGTAATTATGACATACTACATGCCCTTGCCCGTAAATTTTGATCGCATAATAGGAAGTGAGCGGGGAGGGCTTTTCCAAACCGTACCACCCCACAAGTGTATCAGGGTCATGCCTTCCGACGATCCTATTGTCGGCAATGTAGAAATCTTTCGAATCTGCACTATAGGTCATCACAGCGATACCGATATCTTCCATGTTGCAATTTTTCACCGTAAGTCCGCTGCTGCCCATTACGCGTTTTAATCCTGCATAAAATACAACATCTGTATTTCTGATGGTGAGTCCTTCAAAATAATGATAATCTGCTGCCATAACATCAAAGAGGCGATAGGCACCGTCTCCATCAAAAATTACTTCTCCGTCGCCAGCTGCCTTTATAACAATGGGTTTTTCAGCCGTACCTTTTTGCGTGAGCACATAAGCTCCATGGAAGTCAAGCGCGAGGTCGTCCGCGTATTTCATCCGATTACCTTTGTACAACCCTGCGTGAACGAGGATGACATCTCCTGCCTGCACGCGCGGCTCTGGTACATTCCACCAATCACCTGTATTACCTTCCCCGTAGTAGGCTTCATTTAATCCGGTGAAAGCTGGACTCAATTTGAGACCCAAATATCCGGGTGGATAAACATGATACACCCTGCCCTGGTCATATGGCTTTGGTTCAGTTTTAGTTTGCACAACAACATTTTGTGTGTCTTGCCCCTCCACTCCATCGGGATCAGTTAACATAAACCGGCATTCATAAATAGTTCCAGGGTCAAGATTAAACAGGCTGCCGGCAAACATATCTTCTGTAGTGTATACCCACCGTTGATCATGGCCATAAATTTTTTCACCCCCTATCCTCAAAAGGGGTAAACCTTGCTTCCAGGCGCCGGATCCCTTTTTCCGGAACTCGACGGAAACAGTCGCATTCCGGTTTTGGTCACCTGATATCGTCCATTCGAAACCCGCGCATAGAAGGGTAGGTGGCTCTATGGTAAAGTTATTTATTCTGGTTTGGTTCCTGATGTCTGATTTCAGCAGTAATTTTTGGGCCAGCGCCTGTGAAGAACTCAATAACCCGATAAAAATAAGGGGGAGAAATGATTTAACTAGTCTCATGAAATGCAAAGGTTAAAAAAAATGAAGGGTGCCAGGGAAGAAAAAGTACAGAACAAAACCCGGTTTGCCAAATGGGCGGCGGATTGTTTGAAGAGTGGTTAAAACTGGAATGAAAGGCGAAGAAATTAAAGGAGATTGGTTTCTGGCAAAGCCTCTCCTTTTATATATTCGGTCACTAGCGTTGCGTTGTTTTTACGTTTAGTTCTTTCAAATGCTTGACAGCCTTGCGTTTGCACGTGTTTTAGGTTGGCGTTGATTTGAAATTTTTCCTGCGTTCTTTATGCAAAATACTGAAAATGAACCAAGGAAAAATGGTCTTCTCGCAAGTCATGGATTTTGCCAGCCAGGATGTTTTTAAAAATATTGTTTCTCGTTATAAAGGAAATTATAAGTCCAAAGACTTTTCAAGTTGGAAACATTTTCTTTGCCTGTCCTTCGGACAATTAACCCATCGTGAAAGCATGAGTGATGCGATGCTCTGTTTGAAATTAAATTCTACAAAGCTATTCCATCTTGGAATCGGAAAAGCTTTTGATAAGTCTACGGTCTCACGAGCAAACGAAAATCGAGACTGGCGGATTTTTCAGGATTTCGGGTTAAAACTTATAAGCCAAGCTAAAGATTTGTACAAAGGTTCTACTCAACTTGATTTTGACTTGGAAGGAAATATTTTTGCACTAGACTCAACAACGGTTGACTTGTGCCTTGATATTTTTTGGTGGCCACTTTTCGTTCAACGAAATCAGCGGTAAAAATCCATACCCTTTTAGACTGTAAAACGTCCATTCCTGAATTCATTTTTATTTCAGAAGGCGATGTTCACGATGTTAATATATTAGACAAGATCGCTATCAAAAAAGGCTCTTATTACATAATGGATAAGGCCTATATTGATTTTGAGCGCCTGCATTCAATTCATTCAGAAAAAGCATTTTTTGTTGTCCGGGCAAAAGAGAATATTCAATTTACACGGATCAAATCCAAACCGGTAAACAAAGAAAAGAATATCCTATGTGATCAGGAAATAAAACTCAAGGGATTCTATAGCAGCAAAAATTATCCAGAAAATCTCAGGAGAGTAAAATTTTATGACACCGAATTTGACAGGACTTTTGTTTTCCTAACAAATAACAATAAAATTGGTGGTCATACAGTTGCAAAACTTTATAAAAGCAGGTGGTATGTGGAAATATTTTTTAAATGGATCAAACAACACTTGAAAATCAAATCCTTCTGGGGACAAAACGAAAACGCAGTAAGGTCTCAAATATGGGCTGCTATTTCTTCGTACGTGATTGTCGCCATTGCGAAAAAACAATTAAATATACCCAACTCTCTTTACGAAATTTTACAATACATTAGTATCGCCCCATTCGAAAAAACACCGATGTCGGAAACATTCACAATTGAAAAATGGCAAGAAACTAAAGAGAAACATCACCCTCAGCTTGAAATTTTCTAAATTAGACGCAACGCTAGTGATATTCGGTGATACTTTAATACAATTGAAAAGTTCGTGAAATATTAAATCCGAAATGTATATCGCCTTCAAAAAAATCTCCGGTTGTTTCGGTGATAAATCCTTTTTCAATCATCGCGCGGGAATTGGTAAAGTGTAACTGGAACACGTGGCCTCCGGTTTCAATGTCAAACCCAATGGCAAACGAGTCTTGTATAACACTGCTGGAAATACGATTAAACTGATAATAATATTCCGCGTTTAGAGAAAGTCGTTTGGTTAACTTAATCCTTCCGGCAGCACCAAGCGCATATATGTCATTAGCATCCGTGTTTTCAACGACGGCATTGCGATGTACAAGCGTTGGTGAAATCTGCATGGATACGGCAGAACTGAATTTTTTCGCGATGATCAACTGATAGGCATAGGTAAGTTTATCCTTCAGGTCAGGTTCGCCTGCCGGATCTCCGGTTCTCAATGTCTTTAACGCGATGCTTGAAAAACCTACAATAGAAACCGGAACATTTCGTATGCTTCCGCTCTGTTGGCTCATAAGTTTATATTTCAAAAATCCATCGTACGTTTTTTCGAAAGAGTTTCGTCCGAAGCCTGCATTCAGTCTATTTGAGATTCCATAATCCATTCCTATTCTCACGT